>CALNAU010000028.1 GCA_937874275.1 uncultured Clostridia bacterium
TATAGACCGCCAAGCCTTCTTTTGCAATCTTTCCGTAAAGGAAAGGTAACAATTGGCGCTACGCGGTTTGTGCGGCGCGCCCACATGGGGGCTGGTGGCACTCTTTGCCGCCTTGTCCGCCTGTCCCGCGTCTGCTATACTGGCAGAAGCGGGAACATTTATTCCCGTGAAAGGAGCGTGCATGGGCCAGTTCAAACTTGTATCCCCCTACCAGCCCAAGGGCGACCAGCCACAGGCCATCGAGGCGCTGGCCAAAGGCTTTGAGGCGGGCCTCGCCGCGCAGACATTGCTTGGCGTCACCGGCTCGGGCAAGACGTTCACCATGGCCTCGGTCATCGAAAGGGTGCAGCGGCCTACACTGGTCATCGCCCACAACAAGACGCTGGCGGCGCAGCTGTGCAGCGAGTTCCGGGCGTTTTTCCCGGACAGCGCGGTGGAGTATTTCGTCAGCTATTACGATTACTACCAGCCGGAGGCCTACATCGCCTCCAGCGATACCTATATTGAGAAGGATGCCTCCATCAACGATGAGATTGACCGCCTGCGCCACAGCGCCACGGCGGCGCTGCGTGAGCGGCGGGATGTTATCATCGTGGCCTCGGTCAGCTGCATCTACTCCATGGGCGACCCCAGCGAATACGAGGGACAGATGATTTCGCTGCGCCCCGGCATGCGCATGACGCCCGAGCAGCTGGCCGCCAAGCTGGTGGAGATCCAGTACGAGCGCAACGACATCGGCTTTTCGCGCGGCATGTTCCGCATCCGCGGCGATGTGGCCGAAATCATCCCCGCCGGCCACAAGGAGGACGGCGTGCGGGTGGAGTTCTTTGGCGATGAGATTGAGCGCGTCAGCGAGTTTGAGCTGACCACCGGCCGGGTGCTGCGCGCGGTGAACCACTACGCGCTGTTCCCCGCCACCCACTACGTGACGGGGGTGGAGGGGCGCGAAGAGCAGATTGACCAGATTGAGCGCGATTTGCAGCAGCGCATCGAGTACTTTGAGGAGCAGGGGCTGCTGCTGGAGGCGCAGCGCATCGCGCAGCGCACCCGCTATGATATTGAGATGCTGCGCGAAATCGGCTTTTGCACCGGCATTGAGAACTACAGCCGCTACTTTGACGGCCGCCAGCCGGGCGACCCGCCCTATTCGCTGCTGGATTATTTCCCCAAGGATTTCATTTGCTTTATCGATGAGAGCCACGTCACCATCCCCCAGATCCGCGGCATGTACGCAGGGGACAAGGCGCGCAAGACCGCGCTGGTGGAGTACGGCTTCCGCCTGCCTTCGGCCTTTGACAACCGGCCGCTGATGTTTGATGAGTTTGAGCAGCGCGTCCATCAGGTGACGTTTGTGTCCGCTACCCCCGGGCCCTATGAGGCCGAGCACGCGCTGCAGACGGTGGAGCAGATTATCCGCCCCACCGGGCTGATCGACCCGCGCATCATCGTGCGCCCGGCCACCGGCCAGGTGGACGACCTGCTGGGCGAAATCCGCGAGGTGGCCGACAAGGGCCAGCGCGTGCTGGTGACGACGCTCACCAAGCAGATGGCCGAGCGGCTGACCGACTACCTGCGCGAGAATGGTGTGCGCGTGCGCTACCTGCACAGCGACATCAAGACCATGGAACGCATGGTGTTGATTCGGGACCTCCGACTGGGCCTTTACGATGTTTTGGTGGGGATTAACTTGCTCAGAGAGGGTCTTGACCTGCCGGAAGTGGCGCTGGTGGCCATTTTGGACGCCGACAAGGAGGGGTTCTTGCGCAGCGAGACCAGCCTGGTGCAGACCATCGGCCGCGCCGCTCGCAACACCGACGGGCGTGTCATCATGTACGCGGACAGCCCGACCGACAGCATGATGCGCGCCATTGGCGAGACCACGCGCCGCCGCGATATCCAGCGCGCCTACAACGAGCAGCATGGCATCACCCCCGAATCCATCAACGTGGCGGTGCGCGCGCTGATTGAAATTGCCGCCGAGACCGAGCAGCACTACGGCGACCGCATGAGTGAGGAGGACAAGCAGGCCCTCATCCGCGCGCTGGAGGACAAGATGCTCTCCGCCGCCGGCGAGCTGGACTTTGAGAAGGCCGCCCACTACCGCGACGAGCTGTTTCAGCTGCAGGGCAAGGCGCCCCTGGAGAAGGAGCAGCCCCAGCCCGTGCGCAGGCGAAGGGCCAGAACCCGGAAATAGCGCGGCTGTCGTCTTGATGATTGCATACTAATTTGCATTAAAGTAAAGTGTCGCGATTCATTTGAAAGCTTCATTTCAGCTGATGCCGCGCGTCCTGTGATTGACGCACCCGCATCGCGTGGCGTATAATGAGTGCAGTATCCATACGCGCTTTCTTTTGTTGCGTTCGATTTATGCGTCCAATTAATGGATATGCATAGAATATATTGGGAGGAGATTCACATGAAAAGACTGTTCAGCCTTGTGGTAGCCCTGCTGATGGTATTCAGCCTGGCCGCCACCGCCCAGACCCCGGCGACCCCTTACATCGAGGCGCCGGAAAACTACCGCTCCTGGGGGGCGAACAATACGCCCAAGGACTTTGACCGTACCGCCACCTCGCAAAACGGCATGGCGGCATCCAGCAAGTACGAGGCCTCTTTGATTGGCCTGCGCGTGCTGGAAGCGGGCGGAAACGCCGTGGACGCGGCCGTGGCCATGGGCTTTGCCCTGGGTGTGTGCGAGCCGTTTACCTCCGGCCTTGGCGGCGGCGGCTTTATGACCATCTACCTGGCCGATCAGGCAAAGCCCGTGTTTATCGATTTCCGCGAAGTGGCCCCCGGGGCCTCCGCGGTGGAGCAGTACCTGGATGACAAGGGCGCGTTCGTGGAGAATTCCTCCTCCGTGGGCGGCCTGGCCATCGGCGTGCCCGGTGAGACAGCCGGCCTGCTGCATGCGCTGGAGACCTACGGCACCATGAGCCGCGAGGAAGTGATGCGCCCGGCCGCCGACATGGCCGAGCAGGGCTGGACCTCCACCACCTACTATAACACCTCCGTGGGCTGGGGCTACCAGCACATGGTGGACGAGAAGAACGAGCCCACGGCGCTGGGCGAGATTTTCCTGGACGAAAACAACCTGCCGCCCGAGATTGGCACCGTGGTCAACAACCCCGGGCTGGCCAAGGCGCTCAACCTGATTATCGAAAAGGGCCGCGACGGCTTCTATCAGGGCGAGGTAGCGCAGGCTGTGGTGGACGCCGTGCAGGGGGCCGGCGGCGTGATGACGCTGGAAGACCTGGCGAACTACCAGGTGCACGAGCTGGAGCCCGTGACAGGCAGCTACAAGGGCTATGAAATCGTCTCCGCGCCCTCCCCGTCCTCGGGCGGCGCCAGCTTCATCCAGATCATGAACCTGCTGGAGAACTTTGACGTCTACGAAAAGGATTCCGTCGAGCAGATTCATCTGCTCAGCGAGATTCACAAGCTGATCTACGCCGACCGCGGCCAGTATATGGCCGACTCCAAGTTCGTCAAGGTACCCCTCAAGGGCCTGACCAGCAAGGACTACGCGGCGGCCCTGGCCAAGAAGATTGACATGACCAAGGCGCAGGATTTTGCCTTTGACGATCCGTGGACCTACGAAGGCTCTGACACCAACGGCTCGGTGGTGGTGGACGCCATGGGCAACATGGTGGCCCTGACCAAGACCATCAACTACTACTGGGGCAGCGGCGTCGTGGCCAAGGAGTACGGCATTGTGCTCAACAACCAGATGGACGACTTCAGCTTTGACAAGGAGTCTGTCAACGTGGTTCTGCCCGGCAAGACCCCGCTGTCCTCCATGACGCCCACCGTCATCTTCAAGGATGGCAAGCCCGCCATGCTGCTGTCCGCTCCCGGCGGCGCCAAGATTTTCACCACGCTCACCCAGCTGTTTACCAACGTGGTGGACTACGGCATGACAGCCGAGGAGGCCATCAAGGCCAACCGATTCATCGACATCTGGGGCAGCCTGGAATATGACGCCCCCGACCTTCCCCAGGAGACCGTGGACAAGCTGGCGGCCATGGGCCACAACATGTCCAACAAGAACGGCAACCGCTTCGCCCTGCCCGCCATCATCGTCATCGATGAAAACGGCGAAAAGTCCGGCAGTGTGGAATACATCGACGAGGGTGTGTTCCTGGATGGGTGCGCCCTTGGCTACTGATACCTGAATTGACGTAACACACAAAGAACCGGGGCGGCACGAAATGTGCCGCCCCGGTTTCAGGCCGTCAAACAACCTTTGGTTGCTTGACGGGAAGGAACGTTGGGCCATCCGCCTCTCACTTCGTTCCCGGGCGGCGGATGGCAAGGAAACCCTGGCTTTGCCAGGCCTTCCGCCCCACCGCGCATGTCGCTGGGGCGGATTTCCATCAGAGGGCTCCGCCCTCCGAACCCTCCCTGATGATACTTCTTTCAGATGTATCAGGCTTTTTCGTAAGCCATCTCCACCAATTTGGTGAGCGTGTTGC
>CALNAU010000029.1 GCA_937874275.1 uncultured Clostridia bacterium
TAGGGGCAGATGCGGGTGGCCTAATCCGCCTGATAGGGCATCACGGCCACAATCTCATCATCGATGTAAATCAGGTAATACAGGTTGCTGCCGCCCGACAGGTAGTGGTCGATGAACTCCTGCGCGCCCTGGACGCGGACGGGGCTGTTGGCGGGGCCATAGTAATACAGGCAGTTGGCCGCGCAGGCATAGCGGTACATGTACACCGTGTCGTTGTAAAAGGTGGACAGGTTGGTGTTCTCCTGATAGCGCAGGGTAACCAGGTCGGCAGAAATGACGGCCTTGCCCTCGTGCAGCGTAATCTCGCTGATATAGCCCGCGGATACACGGGTGCGCCGCTCGCTGGGTCTGCGCTGCAGGTAGATGGTGTAGGTGGTCTGGCTTGTGCCGCCGGGCGCCGATACGGTGATCAGGACGGCCTGGGGCTCGTTGGTCATGCGGATGACCTGGGACTTCTGCCCGCTTTGCACGGGCTGGCCATTTACGGTGATGGCGGCATTGGGGGAGGCGGCGGTGGGCGTGAAGGTGATGCGCGATACCCAGTCGGCCACGGTTAACAGATAGGTTTCCTCCCAGGGGGAGAAGCCCTCCGGCAGCATGATGCCGGTGTTGGGCGCGTTGTGCGCCAGGCCGACCAGCCTGTCCGCCGGTACCGCGCCGCCCGCCTGCTGGGCCATCGCGCCCGGGCACAGCGTCAGCAGCACACACAGCATCGCCAACCATTGTTTCATGTCCCCACCTCCCTGTACTACTCAAATAAACGTGATGGGATTTTGTTTTCTTGCATGCCTTGTTGGGTAGAATGTTCAATGTGTTTGCCAAAGGGGCACACAGGCCGGTTGCCGCCCGTCATCCCGGCCTTTGCTTGACAGCGGCGGGCGCGGTTTCTATACTGATTTTCATTGTAAACGTTTTGCACACAAGGGCAGACAGTCAACGGGAGGAACATCATGCAGTACTACCTGGAACCGGTGGAACGCGTATTGGCCGAGGTGGACAGCGGCGCCGGTGGATTAACAGCCGAGCAGGCCGCGCAGCGCCTGGCGCAGGATGGGCGTAACAAGTTGGACGAGGCGGAGAAGACGACGCTCTTGCAGCGCTTCTTCGCGGAGCTCAAGGACCCGATGCTCATCATCCTGATGGCCGCCGCGGCCATTTCCGCCGCCACCAGCATCATCGAGGGCCATAGCCTGGCCGAGGCGCTGATTATTATGATTGTGGTGCTGCTCAACGCGGTGCTGGGCGTCTATCAGGAGAACAAGGCCGAAAAAGCCATCGAGGCGCTGCAGGAGATGTCTGCCGCCACCAGCAATGTACTGCGCGGCGGGCACATCGCCCAGGTGCCGTCCGAGGAGCTGGTGCGCGGCGACGTCGTGCTGCTGGAGGCGGGCACCGCCGTGCCGGCCGACTGCCGCCTGATTGAGTCCGCCTCCGTGCAGATTGAGGAAGCGGCGCTCACCGGCGAATCGGTGCCCGTGTATAAAGAGGTAGAGCCCCTGAGCGTGGCCGACGGTGCGCGCGATGTGCCGCTGGGCGACCGCAAGAACATGGCCTACATGGGCAGCACCGTGGTCTATGGCCGCGGCCGCGCCGTGGTCGTGGAAACCGGCATGAAGACCGAGATGGGCAAGATTGCCGAGGCCATCTCCCGCACCGTGGAGCAGGAGACCCCGCTGCAAATCAAGCTCAACAAGCTCTCCAAGACCCTCAGCTACATGGTGCTGGGCATCTGCGCCTTCATCTTTGTGTTCAACCTGGTGCGCATGGGTGACTTCAGCATGTCAGCCGTCATGCAGACCTTCCTGATTGCCGTATCCCTGGCCGTGGCCGCCATCCCCGAGGGCCTGGCCACGGTGGTGACCATTGTGCTGTCGGTGGGCGTGACCAACATGAGCAAGCGCAACGCCGTCATCCGCCGCCTGACCGCGGTGGAGACGCTGGGCAGCACACAGATCATCTGCTCCGACAAGACGGGCACCCTCACCCAGAACAAGATGACCGTGGTGGACAAGAGCACTCAGGATGAGCCGCTATTAGCCCGCGCCATGGCGCTGTGCTCCGACTCAGAGTGGGAGGATGGCCGCGCGGTGGGTGAGCCCACCGAAAACGCGCTGGTGGCCTACGCGGCGTTGCTGGATATGCCAAAGCCGCAGTTGACGCAGGAAGAGCCCCGCGTGGGCGAGGCGCCCTTTGACTCCATGCGCAAGCTGATGAGCACCGTGCACGAAAGCGCGCAGGGCATCATCCAGTACACCAAGGGCGCGCCCGATGAGTTGCTCAAGCTGTGCACCCAGTGGTGGGACGGGCAGCAGGCCCAGCCCATGACGCAGCAAAAGCGCGACGAAATCAGCGCCGAGAACCGCCGCATGGCAGGGCAAGCCCTGCGTGTGATGGGCGCCGCCTTCCGCAAGTGGCCGCAGGCGCCGCAGGATCATACCCCCGAGCACCTGGAGCGCGATTTGTGCTTCATCGGCCTGGTGGGCATGCTGGACCCGGTGCGCCCCGAGGTCATTCCCGCCATTGAGGAGTGCCGCCACGCCGGCATCCGCCCCGTGATGATAACCGGCGACCACCGCGACACCGCGGCTGCCATCGCCCAGCAGCTGGGCATGATCGACTCGCCCGACCAGGCGATAACCGGCGCGCAGCTGGACGAAATCAGCGATGAGCAGCTGCAAAAGGACATCACCAAATACGCGGTCTATGCCCGCGTGCAGCCCGAGCATAAGGTGCGCATCGTGGATGCCTGGCAGGGCCAGGGCCGCGTGACCGCCATGACCGGCGACGGCGTGAACGACGCCCCCTCCATCAAGCGGGCCGACATCGGCGTGGGCATGGGCATCACCGGCACCGATGTCACCAAGAACGTGGCCGACATGGTGCTGGCCGATGACAACTTCGCCACCATCGTATCCGCCGTCAAGGAAGGCCGCCGCATCTACGACAACATCCGCAAGGCCATCCAGTTCCTGCTGTCCAGCAACCTGAGCGAAGTGATTTCCATCTTCTTCGCCACCATCGTGGGCTTTATCATCTTAAAGCCCGTGCACATCCTGTGGATCAACCTGATTACCGATACCTTCCCGGCGCTGGCGCTGAGCTTTGAAGAGCCCTCGCCGGACGTGATGAACCGCCCGCCCCGCCCCAAGAACGAGGGCATCTTCGCCGGCGGCCTGGGCTTTGACGCCATCTACCAGGGCCTCATCGTATCGGTGCTGACGGTTGTGGCCTACCTCATTGGCCACTATGTGGAGTCCGGCGTGTGGGAGTTTGTCAACTCCCCCGACGGCATGACCATGGCCTTCCTCACCATGAGCCTGGCCGAGGTGTTCCACAGCTTCAACATGCGCTCCCAGCGGGGCAGTGTGCTGCGGCTGAAGACGCACAACAAGTACCTGTACCTGGCCATGCTGGTGTCGCTGCTGCTCACGCTGGCGGTCATCTATGTGCCCTTCCTGCGCGATGCCTTCGGGTTTGAGCACATCAGCTTCCAGGAGTACATCTACTCGCTGCTGCTGGCCATCTCGGTGGTGCCCATTGTAGAGACGGTCAAGTTCTTCCAGCGCAAGTTCTCCAAGCACAGCTAAACGAGGAGCATTTAAAAGCCGCCGCGTCCATGCCGGATGCGGCGGCTTAGTTGTAGCTGGTGGATGCCTATCTGTACAGCGCCAGGTACTCCTCCAGCGCCAGGTTGTGCTCCTCCATGAAGCGGGCGTGGGCCTCGCCCACATAGCGCACATGCCAGGGCTCGGGCAGGAAGCCGGTGATTTCTTCCTTGTTGGCGGTGTAGCGCAGGATGAACCCATGCTCAAAGCAGTGGTTCTCCAGCCACTGGGCCTGGGGCGTATCGCCGAAGAAGCGGCCCGGCACCGTCAGGTCAAAGGCCAGGCCGGT
>CALNAU010000030.1 GCA_937874275.1 uncultured Clostridia bacterium
GCCACCGGCTTTGGCACAATGCGGTCGGAGGAGAGGAAGGCAAACGGCACCGCCAGCAGCGCGCCAAACAGCGTGCCCAGCAGGGCGATGGCCACCGTCTCAAACAGCAGATAGCCCACACCATACTCACCCGGGTCAAACAGCACCGTGGTATCCGGGTTGAAGATGCCGTGGATGACGCCATAGGCCACATCGCTGCCGCGGCTGGCAATGCCCTTGTATTCGATGCCAAAGGCCGACCAAAGCAAGGCCACCGCCACCACCAGGAAGGATAACGCGTAGCGCCACCAAGTCTGGGGGCGTTCTTCATAGCGTTTGAGGATGCGTTCTGATTGCTGCATATGGCCTCCTCAGCTCAGCTTCCGGCGCAGGTAGCCGGTCAGGTTTTCAATAATCAACACCGTGACAAACAGGGCCACCAGCACCGTGCCCAGGCTCTCATAGTCGCGCCATCCCACGCGCTCGCTGATTAAAATGCCCAGGCCGCCCGCGCCCACATAGCCCAGGATGGATGCCGCGCGGATGTTCATCTCAAAGCTGTACAGGCTGTGGCTTAAGTAGGTGGGCAATATCTGCGGCATGCAAGCGCTCCAGAACGCCCGGAAGCGTCCCGCGCCCAGGCTCTCCATGGCCTCAAACGGGCCCATGTCGATGGTTTCGATGCTTTCGTACAGCATTTTGCTGACCACGCCAAACGTGAACACCGTGATGGCCACCGTGCCCGCGAAGGTGCCCAGGCCGAAAATCAGCGCGCAAACGCTGGCGATAATCAGCGTGGGCAGCGTGCGCACCACATTGACGATGACGCGAAGCAGCCACAGACTTACCTTGCCGCGGTTGATGTTGCTGCTGGCCATCACGGCCACCGGCAGCGACAGGAAGCTGCCCAGCGCCGAGCCCACCAGCGACATCTTCAGGGTATCCAGCAGCGGCGGCCACACCTTGCCAAAGTATTCAAAGTTGGGGGTAAAAATGCGGGCAATGATGCCCATCATGTGGTGGCCGCGCTGGGTGATGATGCCCAAATCAAAGCGGGTCACCACCAAGGACAGCCAGATAGCGGGTATCAAGAACGCCATCACCAGCAGCAGGCGCGAACGCGGCCGCATCACCCAGTGCCCATTGGGCAGTGTGACCCGCACGGGCTTGAGGTACAGGTGAATCAGCCAGGTCAGCAGCCCGGCCGCCGCCAGGCCAAGCCCCAGCCAGAACAGCAGGCGACTGATGGGCTCGTCCGTCAAGTAGCTGATATCAAACACCACCGCGCCAAACGCGGCCAGCCCCAGCGCCAATAGGTCTGCGGGGATGCGCGGCTCCTGCTTGGCGATGACGGGCGCCGCGTCCGCCAGCTGCGCGCCGGCCTGTATGTTGGGGCGGTACTGCCGTTTGGGCTCGGTCATGCCTTCGCCTCCACATCCTTCACCTTGGGCGCGGGCGCGCCGCCATAGATGTCGTCCAGTATTTCCTGCGTCACCTCGCTGCACGGCCCGTCGTACACAATTTTGCCGGCTCGGATGCCGATGACCCGGTCGGCATAGTCCAGCGCCAGATCCACATGGTGGATGTTGAGCAAAATGGCGATGTTCATCTCCCGGTTGATGTGCTGAAAGTCGCTCATCACCTGGTGGGCGGTCACCGGGTCCAGCGCGGCCACCGGCTCGTCGGCCAATATGATGCTGGGCTTCTGATTGAGGGTGCGCGCCAGCGCCACGCGCTGCTGCTGGCCGCCGCTTAGCTGGTCGCAGCGGGTGTACGCCTTTTCCAAAATGCCCACCCGGTCCAACGCCTCCAGCGCGTCCAGCTTTTGCTGCTTGGTGTACAGGCCAAACAGCACGGCCAGCAGATTCATGTCCGGCACGCGGCTGGCCAGCACATTCTTGATGGCCGTGGCGCGGCTGACCAGATTGAAGGACTGGAATATCATGCCCACCTTGCGGCGGAAGCGCCGCAGCGCCCGCCCTTTGAGGGACATCACGTCCACCCCGTCCACCAGCACCTTGCCCTCGGTCACGTCAATCATGCGGTTGACGGTGCGGATCAACGTGCTCTTGCCGGCGCCCGACAGCCCGATGATGGCCACAAACTCCCCCCGGCCAATTGTCAGGTTTACATCGTCCAGGCCTCGGACACCGCCGGGATAGGTTTTGCCGGTGTGGATGAACTCAATCATGCCAGTCTCCTTTGGTACTCAATTCAATGAAATGCTGCCATGCGCTTGCTTCCTTCCATGCTGTGGCGGAATGCGCATACGCATCAAATGGGGCTGCCGCATAGCGCGGCAGCCCCGGGAAGAAAGTTGCTTACTTTACGACTTCCAGCGCCTTGCGGGCACCGTCATAGTCGCTGTCCTGGGCAATGGCATAACCGGTGTGGCTGTACACGTCGAAGATGGCCTTGCCCTCTTCGGTGCCGATGATGTTGATCAGGCTGGTCTGCAGCGCTTTGATGAACTCAGGGTTGTAGATGTCGGCCTTGGCCTTGGTGATGGCCACGGTGTCGTTGTAGATGCCCTCGGTGACACCGATGACATTCAACTCGTCCCAGATGGACTGCTCACGGCCCATGCCGCCCTTGCCGGTCTCATCCTTCTCGGTGGTGGGGATGTTCCAGGCCTTCTCATAGTCGTTGCGGCCGTCGGCGTAGCAGACGATGATGTCAATGGTCTCGGCGGCGGCCAGGGCAAAGCCCTCGGCGTAGCCGGCCAGCGTGGCCACGTTGGACAGGTCGGAGAGTTTCTTGCCCTCATAGTTTTCCATCAGCCACAGGGTGGGGTAGATGTAGCCGGCCGAGGACGAGGTGCGCATCACGCCCCAATTGGCCTTGTTCAGGTCATCCCAGGTGAGGGCTTCGCCGGCGTTAACTTTGGCGGCAAGCTCCTTGCCGTAGGGCGAGGGGGTGGCGTAAATCAGCGAACGGTAGAAGGTGACCTGCGGACCATCCTTAAGGGTCTTGTTGGCTTCGCCGTTCCAGGTGCGCGGGTCGGTGGAGTCGTTGCTCAGGCCGTTGCGGGTGGCGGTGAGGATGACATCCACGCCGTCGGAATACAGCGCGTAGGTGCCGCCGGGCAGCCAGCCCACATCCACCGCGCCGGTGTCCATGGCTTCGCCGGTGGCGTTATAGTCGGTACCGACGGTGATTTCCACTTCGCCGATATCATAGCCTTGCTTGAGCATTTCGGCCTGCACCAGCTGGGGCAGGTTCTTGGTGCCGGTGATGATGACGTCCGCTTCCTTGGAGGGCACAAACTCGAAGTGCAGTTTCTCCATCTTCACGGGTTCCGCGGCAAACGCGGCGGTGGACAGGCTCAGGATGAGCAGCGCAGCCAGCGCAAGGGACATGAGTTTCTTCATGGGATACCTCCTGCAATTGATTTGCCTAAAGCATTATGTTGATTATACATCTTCCGCAGGGGAAATACCATGCCGGCGGATGTATACATCAGGCAGATGATGTGGAGAAGCCAACGGGCGCCTAAGTCTTT
>CALNAU010000031.1 GCA_937874275.1 uncultured Clostridia bacterium
TGCCCATTCCTCCTCACCCTGGGCAAAGTTGCGAACTTCAGTGTACTCTATCAATACATATGGAGTGAGAAAAAACGGACACAATATATTTACTGGCAATTTATGAGTGACAGTCCTGCAATCAGATTTTGCATGGGTGACGAGTTTTCCAACAACATGATTGCTAAGGATTAACTCGCATTCAGTTATGCAGAAATTGCTATCAGGTGAATTCAACAAGCAAAGTAAGATATATTGACATGAGTAGAAGCGAAAAGAACAGGCACCGTTATAAGAACCATTTCCTGCTGAATGCGCTTATCGAGTTGATGCTCGCGGCAGGCAAGGCGTTATTCTACATTTTGCTCTTTGTTCTGGCCTATTTGGATCAAACCAAGTGGCGAGTTCAACGATACGATTTCTAGGCAGGAAGAATTACTCAAGAAGCAGGCCACGCGCATGGTGTGATACATGAAACCACAGCGGTGGTTTTTGCCCGGGTGATATGAGTCCGAAAGAAACAGATTTCTTACCGCGAAATTCGGTTCACTTTGGACATCTGGCTTCTACAACTCCAACCGCATCTCCATCTCCCCATGCGCTATCTTGCCGGTGTGAACGAAGCCCAGCTTCTCGTACACATGTCGGCCGAGGGTGTTCTTTGGGTTGACGGTCAGGAGCAAGTAGTCGAACTTGCCGCTGGCGCGGGCATCCGCGATGACGCGCCGCAGGGTCTGGCTGCCGTAGCCCTTGTTTTGGTTTTCGGGCGGGAACATGATGCGCCAGACCACCAGGCAGCGCTCGGCCACATCCTCATCCAGCAGCAGGAAACCCACGGGCTCCTCTTCATGATAGATGGCAACGGGGAACACGCGGTTGGCCTCGCGGTACAGCCAGGCCTGCGCCAGCGAGAAGGCGTTGGGGGCCACAAAGCCTTCGCCATCGGGGCGCTTCATGCGCATGATGGCGTCAAAGTTGCTCGTATCAATCTGCCTTAGCTCAATCATTCGCTCATCCCATCCTTGACCATCTTGATTTCCCGTATCACGCCCATCTTTTCAAAGCCGATGCGGCGATAGGCGGCGTTGCTGCGGGGGTTGTCCGCGTCCGCGTACAGCAGGGCCCAGGGGCAGCGTGTGAGCTCATCCCGGCACACCTGGGCGGTGAGCCACTTGGCGTAGCCCTGTCCCTGGGCATCGGGCACCGTGTATACCATGGCGATGCGGGTGTGCCCGCCCGGCGTCTTGGGGGCGGCGTTGACGATGCACTGTATGCGGTCATCGTGCGCCAGCACCCGCAGGCTGCCGGCCTCTATGGCGCTTTGCATGTGCGCCCGGCACGCCGTGTTTTGCAGTTCGCCAAAGCAGGCGATTTGAAAATCCTCATACATCCGCGCCAGGGTATCCAGTTCATCCATGCGCGCCGGGCGAATAGGGCCTTTGTCCTCGGGCATGCGCACTTCGCGCAGGGTATAGGCAATCAGGCCCATACCGGACTGCTGGCGGTACCCCTGCCGCGCAAACTGCTCGGCCATGGCGCGGGCCGCGTCCTCCTTGGCGGTGTAGTGGATAGCCCGGCCCGCAAAGTGGATGTGCAGCAGCCGGCACACGGTATCCAGGGTGTCGGCGTCAAGGCCGTCCCTTGTCCACACCCAGGCGGCCAGGTCCAGCCGGTTGCGGCCGATGACAAAGTTCTCCCCATCCGACAGCAGCAAAAAAGCGGTCGGGCGGATGACGGTATCCAGCACCTCCAGCAGGTGGATATCCCGCTGATAGGCCGGTCTGTCAAACACCGGGTGATCGGGCCGGATGGCGTAGTTCATTTAGTCCTCGGCTTCCCCCATCGGCTCGATGTCGCTCAGCTTCAGGCCGGGGTTCTTTTCCTCCGCCAGGCGGATGCTCCACTCGTTTTCAAAGAACAGCACCGGGTGATCCTGGCTGTCGCGGCCGCGGTGGGTGGTGGAGGTGAGGCTGAGGTCGTCAATCTCCTTGGGGCTGTCGATGACCCAGCGCACATAACGCCAGGGCAGGTTGTCCATGGTAAGCTCCGCGCCGTACTCGTTTTTGAGGCGGTAGCTGAGCACATCAAACTGCAGCACGCCCACCACGCCAATGATGCTCTGCTCCAGCCCCAGCTCGTCGCGGGTGAAGGTCTGGATGGCGCCTTCCTCGCTCAATTGGGCAATGCCCTTTAGGAACTGCTTGCGCTTCATGCTGTCCAGCGGCCGAACGCGTGCAAAGTGCTCCGGTGCGAAGATGGGGATTTTGTCAAAGCGCAGCTTGGTGTTCTCGCTCAGCGTGTCGCCCAGGCGGTAGATGCCCGGGTCGAACAGGCCGATGATGTCGCCGGGGTAGGCCGTCTCCACCATGGCGCGCTCGTCGGCCATGAACTGCTGCGGGGCCTTGAGCTGGATCTGCTTGCCCGGCCCCAGGTGCCAGGCGCTCATATCGCGGCGGAACTCGCCCGACACCACCCGCACAAAGGCCAGGCGGTCGCGGTGGGCGGGGTTCATGTTGGCCTGGATTTTGAACACAAAGCCCGTGAACTCCGGCCGCTCGGGCTCGATGAGGCCCTCATCGCTCTCGCGCGGGGTGGGCGGCAGCGTATAATCCAGAAAGCGGTTCAAAAACGGCTCCACGCCAAAGTTGGTGATGGCGCTGCCAAAGAACATGGGGGTCAGGTCGCCCCGGCGGATGGCCGTCAAATCAAACGGGTCGCCCGCCTCGTCCAGCAGCTCCACCTCCTCGCGCAGGCGGTTGAGGTAGTGCCCGGCCAGCATGCCCTCGATGGCCGGGTCGTCCAGCGCAACCTCGGTCTTTTTGGCTTTGGTGGCGCCATGGTCGCCGGAGAAATACAGCTCCACCGTTTTGGTATCGCGGTGGTACACACCCTGAAAGTCGCCATCCGTGCCGATGGGCCAGTTGACCGGGCAGCTGCGGATGCCCAGCACCTGCTCCAGCTCTTCCATCAGCTGAAAGGGGTCCTTGCCGGCGCGGTCCATCTTGTTGACAAAGGTGAAGATGGGGATGCCCCGCATGCGGCATACCTTGAACAGCTTGATGGTCTGCTCCTCCACGCCGCGGGAGGCGTCCAGCAGCATCACGGCGCTGTCCGCCGCCACCAGCACGCGGTAGGTATCCTCCGAAAAATCCTGGTGGCCGGGGGTATCCAGGATGTTGATGTGGTACCCCTCGTAGTTGAACTGCATGGCCGAGCTGGTGACCGAGATGCCGCGCTGCTTCTCAATCTCCATCCAGTCGCTGGTGGCGTGCTGCGCGGCTTTGCGGGCCTTCACGCTGCCCGCCTGGCGGATGGCTCCGCCGTATAGCAGCAGCTTCTCCGTCAGCGTGGTCTTGCCCGCGTCCGGGTGGCTGATGATGGCGAACGTGCGCCTTCTTTTTACTTCGGCTTCAAGCCTGGACATGCTGATTCCTCATTTCCCACAATCATATAAACGGCGCCTTCGCGGCCGGTGCAGCCGAAAGGCGCTTCCAAAGTATAGGCGCCGAT
>CALNAU010000032.1 GCA_937874275.1 uncultured Clostridia bacterium
CGCTTGCGCACCACGTTGCGCAGGCGCTCTACACGGCTCTCCCAGTAGCGCGTGGCGCCGTCGGCGGTCTGGGGCAGGTCAAAGGCAATATTTTTCAGGTTGAAGGGCGCCCAGCGCTCCCAATGCAGCTTCATCTCGGGCTGGAGCAGGTTATAGCTTTCATCCACCTGCGCCAGCATCCGCTCGGTGGTGTAGAACTGGAAGATTTCGCCAAAGCGGCGCAGGAACTTGTCGCGCATCTGGTCGTTTTCCAATATTTTGAGGAACAGGCTGTTGTCCACGTCGTCGTTGGCACCGTGGCCCTTGGGGTTCAATATGTTGCGCACGCCGTTGTTGGCGGCGATAAACAGGCCGTAGTCCATGTCAAAGACTATCCAGCGCCACTTGCCGCCGGGCACCCTGTAGTAGCGGATGTTGCCCGAGTCGGTGTTGGCGAAGAACATTTCCAGCGCCATCCAGTCAAACAGGCTGTCCACATCCACATTGTCCAGGATATACTGCAAATCCTCCGGGTTGGTGGCGGGGTTTGATTCATTCATCTTCTTGCGGAAGGCAACCCACTCGGCGTTGGAGCCGTAGTAGCGGGTGCTGCCGCCCTCGATGATGGTCATGTTGTCGGCGTCCTCCAGCGGGATGCCCTCATGCTGGGCCACAAAGTAGCGGCTCACCCGCTCGCGCAGGTTGTAGTGGCCCCAGTACTGGCCGTTGAGGTACACGATAACCGGCTGCCAGGCCTGATTGATGACATGTTTGTCCGGCAGCTGGTCAATCAGGCGGCTTTGCACGCCGTCCACCATGCGCGTCCACACCGCGTCGTTGCCGCTGACGCGCAGCACGAAGGATTTGTACTGCTCAAACGGCCTGTCGGCGAACAGCGGCGCATCAAAGTACCGCGTGCCCAGGGCGGCCTTGGCCACCACCTTGAACGACTTTTGCGGCATGTCTAGTGAGTATTGGCCTATCAGCCCCATCGTGGTGCCTTGGCTGAAGACCACCTTGCCGCTCTGGGTGTCAAACATCTCGGCGTAGGAGGGGCGGCGCACCTTGCCATGCTCGCGGTAGGTGGGTGAGGGATGGCGGAAGGGGATGGTCTTGTAGGCCGTCAGGTCGATGGGGCGGCCATCCTCGTACAGGCCGGCGGCCAGCATACCGGTCTCGTTGTTCCACAGCTCGTCGGGCTCTATCACCAGCGCCACCACGGGCAGTGTAAAGTAGGTCTTCATCACATAGGTGGCCGTGACCGGCTGGGAGGGCTGCAGGCCCGGGATAAAGGCGCGGGCGCGCAGGGCGATGGTATCCTTCACCTCAATAGGGCCGGTGTAATCAAGCCCCTTGTCCAGCGTGGGCACGCTGCCATCCAGCGAGTAGCGGATGCGGGCGCCCTCCTGCGCGGTGATTTCTACCAGCACATTCTCCTTGTACAGGCCGCCTGCCACGGAAAGCGTGGGCCGCGCGGCAAACCCATGGAAGCCGCCCGTGTTAACAGCGCCAGGCGAGGGCACGTCATAATAAAAAAAGCCGTCCTGCCCTGGGGTACGGCCGTAGGAAATGTCCAGCGGAATCTCGGGCATGATAACCCGGTCCAGCACATTGCCATCCGGGTCGGAGAAGGTCATTTCCTCCCCGCCGGCCCGCTTGAGCGCGTAATTGGCCTGCAGTTGCGCGGCATTGGTGCCCGCGTCCTGGCTTTTGTTGAGGCGAATCACCTTGTACTCGCCGGGATAAATCACCGCCCCCTGGGGAAAGCGCCATTTGCGCGGCCAGGTCAGGCTGTCGGACAGCCCGTGACCGGACAAATCGCGCACCTGGTCGGTGCCGTTGTGCAGCTCCACCCAGTCGGTAGCCGGCTGGTCCGGCACCGCGGGAAAGGAGTCGTTGCTGCTCATCATCTCGGAGATGTAGACGCCCGTGGGGTTGCGGCTGAGCAAAAAGCGCTCGGCCTGCGCTTCGCCCGAGGCATCGTTAGGCGCGCCCGGCGTGCCGATGTTAAATAGCCGCCAGGTGTCATTGACGGGGTCGCGGCCCCAGCTGCGGTCGGCCGGGATGAGGCTGTACTGCACGCGGTCCAGCAGCTGGCCCTGCCGCGTGCTCAGCGTGACGATTTCGCCCTCCGCCCCCAGCGAGAAGTTGGTGTGGGGGAAGCCCTGGGCATTCACCCGATCCTTGCCCGAGCAGAACACCACATAGTATCCATTGGCCGGGATGATGGCCCCCTCGGGGAACACCCATTTGACGGGCCTGTCCGGGTTGTCACTCAGCGCCAGGTTATCCAGCGGATAATCCTGATCGGTGGTGTTGCGCAGCTCCACCCAGTCGCTCAGCTCGTTGTCCTCGTCGCGCAGGCCGCTGCGGGGCGCGGGCATGATCTCGTTGATAACGATATCGCCCGTGGTGACCGCGTACTGACCCAGGTAGGCTTGATGCCCCTCGGGCGTGTTGGCAAAGCCGGGGGAATAGTTGGGGGTTTTGATATACTCGCCATCCGCCTGCAGGGCGTACACCTCGTTGGGGTTGAGGGTGGGCACTTTGAGGCTGCGCAGCACATGGCCGGTGGTGTCAAACACATACACCTCGGTGCCGATGCTGCTAAGCTTGAAGTTGGCGTGGAAGGGGCGACCCGGGTCGTTGCGGTTGGTGTTGTCGCAGAACACGATCACCCGGCCGTCGGGCGGCAAAATATGCTCCGGAAAGATGAACTTGGCCTTGTCCGGGCGGTTGGAGAGCGTCACGTCCTTGAGGTTGATGTCTTCGGTGCCCTGATTCCACAGCTCCATCCAGTCGGTGAACTGGCCGTTTTCATCGGGCAGGGCGCTGGCGTTGGCGCTCATGATTTCGCTGATGACCAGCCCGTCGTGCAGCGAGATGACCTTGCCCTCCGCGTCCACGTTGAAGGCCATGCGCGTGGGCTCCTTGGGTGATATTACAATCAGGCCGATCAGCAGCGCGGCCAGCACAATCAGCAGCAGGAACCGTCTTTCCGGCCTGCGCGTGCGGCGGGACGCGGAACGGGGGGTAGAACGCATGCAAACTCTCCTTATCGCAACAGGGCTGTACGCAGCAATGTTTGTCAGTACTCGCGCAGCACAAAAATGGTTTCGCCGGGGTTGAGGCTGCTTTCTATCCGCAGCACCTTGGGATGGCGGGCGTACTCGTCCCGCAGCATCTCGCGCAGGGCGCTGCCCTGCCGATAGCCGTGGATGACCCGCAGGCGGTAGTCGGCGCTGGTGACCCGGCGCAGGGTGGCGTCCATCGCCACACGGGCCTGGTAGAGGTTTTTGCCGTGCAAATCCAGTTCCATACGCGCCTCCGCCTTGATTATAGTATAACACGCCGCCGGGAACAAGGTGACGCGCGCGGCCTCGGTTTTACAACCTGTTCACATGTGCAGGCGGGACAGTATCAGGTCCAGATACTCTGCCGCAATATCCCTGCCCGTGTGCATGTACAGCATGCGCGTGCCCACGGCGTCCTCAATCTCGTTGAATACCGCGCGGCCCTGGTGGAAGATGAAGTCGATGCCCACCAGCGAGAAATCAAACCGCTCCTGCACGATGCGCACATAGCGGCGGATGTCGTCGGGCATCTCGATGGGCCGGGAGCCGCCGCCCTGGCCCAAGTTGCTGCGAAAATCGCCGTCGGAGAAGCGCAGCATGGTGGCCACCACCTGCTGCCCCAGCACATAGACGCGCACATCCTGGCCGGGCTGATCGCACAGCGGCTGCACCACCAGGCTGTCTGGCGCGATGTTTGCCACGGCGCGGCGGTATTCCTCCTCATCGCGCGCCAGGTATACCTCCCGCCCGCCGCAGCCGTGGGCGCCCTTGACCACCACCGGGTAGGGAAAGGGATTGGTAAAGGCATCCTGGCTCACAAACGCGGTATCCATCATGGGCAGGATGCCGGCAAAGGCCGCGTGCGTGCGGCGCTTGTCCCCGGCCACGCGGGCGACATGCGCGTTGTTAAAGCAGGGGATGCCCATGCTTTCCAGGTGCTCGCTAAGCCCCGGCCTGGCCGCGCGCATCAGCACATAGTCAGGCCGCTCGCTGTGGCCATCCACCTGCAGGAAGGGCGCATCCCCCATCACGCCGTAGGCCATCTGCTGCACGGTGACCAGGCGCAGCTGTACGCCGCGGGCCTTGGTCGCCTGCATCCAGCGGTCGATGAAAAACTGGTTGCGCGCGATGTTATGCGCCTCATACACCATCCAGCCGGTCATGGTATATTCTCCATCATATGGGCTGCGATGGCGTCCGCCGGGCTCACCCCGCTGACCGATTGCAGCGCCTTGAAGTGGGCGTTGGAGTTGACTTCGCACAGCAGGGGGCCGTCCTTGCCGTAGAGTAGGTCTACGCCGCCAAAGTCCAGCCCCAGCAGGCGGCAGGCCAGCAAGGCAAGCTCCTCCTCCCGGGGGGTGATGGCGTGCTGTACGGGCTTGCCGCCATTTTCCACATTGGCGCGGAAGTCGCCCGTCAGGTTGACGCGCCCCATGGAGGCCACCACCTGGCCGCCAACCACGTACACGCGCACATCCCGCCCGGCGCTTTCCTCAATGAAGCGCTGAAACAGCACCGGCTCGCCCGCGCAGGGGCGCAGGATGTCAGCCGCCTCCTCCACACTGTGCGCCAGGTACACCTGGCTGCCAAAGGAGCCGCGCCCCTGCTTGATGACAAAGGGCAGGCCCAGTATATCGGCCGCCTCCTGCAGGAAGTCGGTCACCGTGTAGCCAACATTGGGGAAGGTCATTGGGCACAGCAGGGTATCGGGCATGGGGATGCCACTGTCACGCAGGGCCAGCCAGGTCAGCGTCTTGTCGTCGCACTGGCGGATGGCGTCGGCGCGGTTAAACAGCCGCAGCCCCGCCCGCTCCATGCGCTCGGCCAGGCGCAGGTCCTTATCCCAAAAGAGGGCGGCGCCGGGCAGTTTGCGAAGGCTGTCCGGGCGTAGAAAATCCCGGTTGGTGCGCACCACCAGCCGCAGCCCGTGGCGCAAGCCTGCCTCGGTCAGCGCGTTGCGCAGCGCCAGCGTGCCAGCCGACTGCCAGAAGCCATTTTCGATGTAGAGTGCTTCTTTCATGTTTTGTTGTGTCCGCCTCTTTGCGCGGACAGCCCCTCCATGGTATGATGGCCAAAATAGCTAAGGATGACGTCCATGAATTTTATTGATTTCTTAAGGTATAAGGATTTAACGGATACCGAGCTGCTCATCCGGGTGATGTTTTCGCTGCTCATTGGGTTCATCATTGGGCTGGAGCGCGAGTACAAGAACCGCCCGGCGGGCATGCGCACCCATGTGCTGGTGTGCCTGGGGGCGTCCACCATCGCCCTGCTGGAAAGCTCCCTCGTGCGCGCCAGCGTGACCGCCGCCAGCCACGGGCTGGAGCTGAGCCTCAGCCTGGGCCGCATGTCCGCCCAGGTCATCAGCGGCATCGGCTTTCTGGGGGCGGGCACCATCTTCATGGCGCAAAAGAAGGTTTCGGGCCTCACCACCGCCGCCAGCCTGTGGAATGTAGCCTGCCTGGGCATCCTGATTGGCTTTGGCTACTACTGGCTGGCCTCCTGCATCGCCGTGCTGGTCATCGTGGTATTGCAGGTGCTGGGGCGTGTGGTGCGCATCAACGCGGTCAAGCATGTGGAGGTCAAGTTCATCAACCGGGCGGAGACGCTGAAGTTCATCAATGAATACTTTGCTGCCATCGGCGTGGTGGTGCTGGATGTGGACTTTCACATCGAGGTCATGAAGGATATGGAAATGTCGGCCAAGAACCTGTATACCAACATCTATACCTTACATCTGCCGGGCAATGTGAGCTATACCGATATTGTCGCCCGCCTGTCCGAAAACCAGAACATCCATGTGGTGAGGACGCGCAACGCCTAAGCGTGGCTGGGGTGCAAATATAATGTGTTGCCGCCGATAAACTCCCGCAGGATGGACAGCGGGGGGATTTCGTCCAACACCTCCAAATCCACCGGCAGCATATAGTTGAGTATTTTTAGTATCCGGCTGCACTTGATGTAGTTGGGGTCTGTTTGCGGCACCTGGCGCAGGATGTCGTAGGAGATGGTTTTAAGGATGGGCAGCTCGTAGTGCAGCGCCGAGTTGAACACGATATCGGCCGCCTCCTGATAGGGGAATATCCACTTTTCCTCCCCCCGGCGCACGCTGTCCCACATGGCCAGGGTATCTTCGGGCTTGGTGCTGCGGAACTGGTAATCGCGCACAATGCGGCGCAGCAGCCGCGCGTCCGTGGTGCGGATGCGGTTGTGGTAATCCAGGTTGAGGCTGGTTAACTGGCTGATGTATATCAGGCAGAGCAGGCTGCGGTCAAACCCATCGTGCAGCGCGGGGTTGAGGCCGTGAATGCCCTCGATAATCAAGGGCTGGTTTGGGGCCACGGTCATGGGCACCAGCTCGGGCTTGCGCTGCCCCGTGCGGAAGCTGAACCGCGGCATCATAGCCACCTGGCCATCCAGCAGCTGATGCAGGCATTGCTTGAAATAGGGTACGTCCAGCGCGTCCAGCGCCTCCAGGTCTGGCTTGCCGTCGGCCTCCAGTGGCACCTTGTCGCGGTCGATGTAAAAGTCGTCCATCGATATCAGCAGGGGCTTTAGGCCATTGACCCGCAGGTGAATGGACAGGCGGTTGGCAAAAGTGGTCTTGCCGCTGGAGGAGGGCCCGGCAATGAAGATGGCCCGGGCGTTGCGGTTCATGATGTCCTGGGCGATTTCTGACAGCGATTTGTCGTGGAAGGCCTCGTTGACGCGGATAAAGTCGCGCAGGCCGCCCTGGGCAATCAGGCCGTTGAGATCGGCCACGGTGGAGCAGCCCAGCACCTTGCACCAGTAGTTGGACTGGCGGAAGGTGGTCATGTGCTTGGGCACGTTGAGGTAGGGGGCAACCTGGGACGGGTTGTCCGTCCGGGGTAGCAGCCCCACCAGGCCGGGGGAGCGCGGCATCAGCCGGAATACGTTGGTATAGCCGGTGCTGGGCAGCATGGCGCCGTAAAAATATTCGTACATGCCGTCCAGCTCGTACACGTTGAAGAAGTCATACGGCCGGTAGGACAGCAGCCTGGCCTTATCCTCGTCACCGCTCTGGCTGAAGTAAGCGATGGCCTCGTCCCGCGACCAGCGGTGGCGGTGAAAGGGCAGGTCGCTTTGCACGATGTCGCGCATCTCGTCCTCGATGCACTGCACATCGGGCGGGGTGAGCCGCATATGCTCCAATTCCACATACACGCCCTGGCCGATGGAGTGCTCGATGCGCACCCTGGCGTCCGGAAAGCAGCGTTTGACCGCCAGCAGAAAGATGAAGCGCAGCGACCGCTCGTAGATGCGGCGGCCTTCCTCTACCCCATAGGTGATGGGGATAAGCGCGGCATCCTGCTTGAGGATGCTGTTGAGCTCCAACACCCGCCCATCCCGGTAAGCGCCAAGCACCTGGGGGCCGTCGGGCGGCAGCAGCGTACGCAGCGCCTCCAGCACCGTGACCGGGGTCTCAAACACAGCCTCGCGGCCGCCGGCGGTAATCTTCATGCGATGGCCTCCTTTGGCGGGTTCTTGGCCTGGGCGGCCACCTTCTGCGCCCATTGCAGGTGCTTGGTGGCCACATAGGCCGGGTTTTGCTCGTCAGACAGGGTGACGCTGCGGCGCGCTTCCAGCTGCCCCTGCGGGTTGAGGGTAAAGTTGACCCGCACGTACATCAGGCCGTGGTCCGGGCAGTCGGCCAGGGCGATGTTCTCGCCCCGCTGGACCACGTACCCCTCCTTCACGCGGCCCTTTTTGCCGCACACCGGGCAGGGTATCTGCTTGCCGAATGTGCTGCCAAAGTAGGCTTTCTCGTTTTTGACGGCCATGGCCTCGGCCTTTTCGCGCTTGCCGCTTCGCGCCTTGCCCAGTACGCGGGGCGCTTGGGGGAACTCCAGCGCGGCCTTGGCATCGGGAAAGCGCTGAAACACCATGGCGGTGTAGTAGGCATCGTCCACCGCGCTGTGGAAGGGGTGCTCGTCGGTGGCCGCGATGCCGTACTCGGCCATGGCGGCCTGTAAACCCTTGCGCTCCTTGCCGTTCTCGACCAGGCTGCAATACAGCTTCTGCAGGTCATAAAAAGGCGGCAGCTCCCGCTTGGCGCCAAAGAAATCCAGGTTCTGCTGGAATACGGAGATGTCGTCGCTGCCCCAGGTGAGCAGCACAAAGTCGTCCCCACACCATTGGGCAAACTGCTCCAGCGCCTCCAGAAAGCCGGGGGCGTCTGCCAGGTCCTCCTGGGTGATGCCGGTGATGCGGCGGATGCGGGGGTGCACCTTTACATAGTGTTTGGGCGCGATCAGGCGGCTAAAGGAGCCGCGCATGCGCCGGTTCTCGTCCAGCTTGACGGCGCCAATCTGTATCATCTCAAACATCAGGCGGTCGCCCACCTTGCGGTAGGGCGCGCTCATGTGGCTTAGCGGCTGGTTCCATTCCAGGTCAATGACGATATATTGCACCTTGTCTATTCTTTCTCCTCAGCGATAAATTGGACGGCCCGCTCGCCCGCCAGGGCGCCGGTGGAAAACGCGATTTGCAGGTTGTAGCCGCCGGTGAAGGCGTCCACATCCAGCACCTCGCCCGCGAAAAACAGCCCGGGCACCAGGCGGGACATCATGGTGGAGGGGTTGACATCCCGCACATCCACCCCGCCGCGGGTCACCACGGCCTCGGTCAGCGGGCGCGCCTGCGTCAGCCGCACGGGCAGCGCCTTGAGGGTGTCCACCATCTGGCGGCGCTCTGCCGCCGTTACCTGGCTGCATGCCTTCGTCAGTTGCACCGGGCACACCGCGGGAAAAGCTTGCGCCAGCGAGCGGGGCATCAGCTGGGGCAGCAGCGAGGAAACGGGCTTGCGCCCCCCCTCGGTCAGCAGCCGAGCCAGGCGCTGCTCCAACTCCTGGGCGGGCACGGCGGGCTTGAGATCGATGGCGCAGGCGATATCCTGCATCGGCAGCCCGGCCAGCAAGCTGCTCATGCTCAGCACCAGCGGGCCGGATATACCAAAGTGCGTGAACAGCAGCTCGCCCTGCTCATGAAACAGGGTCTTGCCGCGCCGGTTGGCGGTCAGCGCCACATTTTTGAGCGCTAAGCCCTGCAAGGGGCGCGCCCAGTCGTCCGCCGTATCCAGCGGCACCAAGGCGGGGTACGTGTCCGTCACGCGGTGGCCGTTGCTACGGGCCAGCGTGTAGCCATCGCCCGTGGAACCGGTCACCGGGTAGCTTAGCCCGCCGGTTGCGACGATTACCGCGTCCGCCTGCATCACTTCCTCGCCATGCAGATGTACGTTAAAGCTGCCGCCGGGCTGTGCCCGCACGCTTTCCGCGCGGGCGCCCAGCCGGATGTCCACGCCCTGCAACCCGCGGACCAGGGCGCGGGTGACGTCGGACGCCTTTTGCGCCACGGGGAATACGCGCCCGCCCCGCTCGGCTACGGTATCGCAGCCCAGCTCGCGCAGCAGCGCACGCAGGCCTTCTGAGGACAGGTGCCCCAGCGACGCGTACAAAAAGCGCGGGTTGCGCGGTACCTGGGCCAGAAAGTCATCCCCCTGGGCCACATTGGTCACATTGCAGCGGCCCTTGCCGGTGATGTACAGCTTTTTGCCCAGCTTTTCATTGCGCTCAAGCAGGGTAACCCGGGCACCCGCGCGAAGGGCAAACAGCGCGGCTGCCATGCCCGCGGGCCCGCCGCCGATGACCACGACCCGGTTATTCCTTGCCGGCATATACGCGGTAGGTGTCCCACACCTCTTCCATTTGGGCGAAGTTGTGTTCCAGCGCGTCGCGGTTGCGGTGCCCCAGGGCCGCGATCAGCGCGTTGATGAGCGACATGGGCGCGGCCAGAGAATCCGCAAACGAGGTCATATCCGTATGCGCGTCCAGGCACAGATCGGCCGCATCGTGCATGGGGCTGAGGCCGCCATCGGTGATGCCGATGACGCGCGCCCCGCGCGAGCGGGCAAACTGCATGCTCTCCAGCGTCCGGTTGGAGTAGCGGGGGAAGGAGATGGCAATCAGCGCGTCCCCCGGCTGGATGCGGGCAATGGTTTCAAAGGTATCGTTGAGGATGCTGCCGATCTGGCGCACGTCGTCAAAGATATAGCGCAGGTAGTAGGCGAAGAACTGCGCCAGCGGCGCCGCCGAGCGCAGCCCCAGGATATAGAGCGTCTTGGCCTGGGCAATCTCCTCTACCACCCGGGCAAACACGTCGGCATCCAGGCTGTCCACGGTGGCCTTGATGTTGCGCATGTCGGTGCGCAGCACCTCAAAGGGCAGGTCTTCGCGGGTGAT
>CALNAU010000033.1 GCA_937874275.1 uncultured Clostridia bacterium
TTGGCCAGGTGGCGCTGGATTTCTACACCGCCGAGGGCATGCCGGTGGATTTGATCATGCGCGACGACGAGGTGGAGACCGGCACCGCGCTCATCATGGTCAACGAGCGCGAAGGCCAGAATATGATTCTGGTGGTCATCGGCGCCTGCGGGAACATTCAGGATGCAGACATCCGCAAAGCGGAGGAGCAGATACGCGGCGCGGACATCTTGATGCTGCAGCTGGAAATCAACCAGGATGCGCTGGAAAAGATCATCGACATCGCCCACGAGGCGGGTACCCGCATCGTGCTCAACCCCGCCCCGGCCCGGCACCTGTCGCCCGCGTTGCTGGCCAAGGTGGATACCCTGACCCCCAACGAGACCGAGGCGGCGTTGCTCAGCGGCGTGCCCATCAAAAGCTTTGAAGACGCCAAAAAGGCGGCCCGGGTGCTGCTGGGCATGGGCGTGCGCAACCTGGTCATCACCATGGGCAGCATGGGCGCCTACGTGACCGACGGCACGCGGGAGGAAGTCATTCCCTCCATCAAGGTGGACGCCGTCGACACCACAGGCGCGGGCGATGCCTTCAACGGCGGGCTGATTACCGCGCTGTCGGAGGGCATGGATTTGTTTGACGCCGCGCGCTTTGGCAACGCCACAGGCGCGCTGTCGGTTACCAAGCTTGGCACCGCGCCTGCCATGCCGCACCGGGCGGACATTGAGGCGCTGTGCGCCAGGGAATACCCAACACTGCGATTCAACACACGGAAGGAGTGAACGATATGAGCTATCAACCGGCTGACCGGGACACCATGTATTTCATCGGGGTGACGACGGGCAAGTCATCCATCATGCAGGTGTTTCCCAAGTGGATGCAGGCCATGGATGTGGACCTGCAAATCAAGGGCATCGACCTGCCCATCCACGCCGACCCCGAGGTATACCGCGAGGTGGTGACCTTCATCAAGAACGACCCCAAATCCAAGGGGGCGCTGGTAACCACCCACAAGATAGACCTGTACGAAGCGGCCAAGGATATCTTTGATTACCTGGATCCCTACGCGCAGGATTTCTCCGAGCTGTCCTCCATCTCCAAGTCGGAGGACGGCAAGCAGCTGCGCGGCCACGCCAAGGACCCCATCACCTGCGGCATGGCGATGGAGGAGTTTATCCCCGAAAACTATTGGCGGGATAACCCCCAGGCCGAGGTGATGATCATGGGCGCCGGCGGCAGCGCGATTTCCATGTGCGCGTATTTCCTGCGCAAGGAGTTTATCGGCAATCAGCCCCGGCGCATCGTGGTGACCAACCGCAGCCAGCCCCGGCTGGACGCCCTGCGGGAAATCTGCGAGAAGCTCAACCCCGGCACGGTGGAGATGGCCTACCACGTGACGCCCAACCCCGGCGACAACGACCGCGTGCTGGCCGGCATGGCCGAAGGCTCGCTGGTGGTCAATGCCACGGGCCTGGGCAAGGACAGGCCGGGCTCGCCCATCGGCGATGAGGCGCTGTTCCCCATGCGGGCGATGGTGTGGGAAATCAACTACCGCGGCGAGCTGGACTTCATGCACCAGGCGCTGCGCCAGCAGGACGAGCGCCAGCTGAAGGTCTACGACGGCTGGATGTACTTCATCTACGGGTGGACCCAGGTGATTGCAGACGTCATCCACCAGCCCATCCGCGGAGAGCTGCTCTACCGCCTCAGCGACATCGCGTCCGGCAAATAAGGAGGAAACACAAGTGAAGGATTTTAACCCAAGCACCGCGCCCATGGACTTTGAAAAGGGCTTTGTGATTGATTTTGACCTGCATACCGGCATGTCCGCCATGCGGGATACCGGCAAGCGTCACCTCAGCCAAATGAAGGGCATGTACCACGATGACGCGGCCTTTGAAAAGGCGGTTGCCAATGGCGACCCGATGGTGTACGAGTTCCACGGCCTGCCCGTGCCCGAAACCGCGGGCGACCTGGCCTTTGGGTGCAGCATCGTGTATCCCGGCAAGGTGGGCGACGAGTATTACATGACCAAGGGGCACTTCCACACCATCATGGATACGGCGGAAGTGTACTACTGCCTGCGGGGCAAGGGCTACATGCTGATGGAAAACCCGGAGGGCGACTGGCGCGCCCTGGCGCTGGAGGCCGGCAAGGCCGTCTATGTGCCCAAGCGCTACGCGCACCGCAGCATCAACGTGGGCAGCGATGAGCCGCTCATCACATTCTTCGTGTTCCGTGCGGACGCCGGGCACGACTACGGTACCATCGAGCAGAAGGGCTATCGCAAGCTGATGGTGGAGCGGGACGGACAGCCCGCCATCATCGACAACCCGAAATGGAAGTGAGCGCATGAAGATTTTGGTGACGCCCACTTCCTTTGACAAGCCGGTTAACGCGCAGGCCCGCGCCCTGCTGGAAGGCTACGCGGACGAGGTGGTCTATAACGACCTGCGCATCCCCCTGCAGGGGGAGGATTTGCTCACCCGCCTGGAGGGCGTGGATGGCTATGTGGCGGGCCTTGACTACATCACCGCCGAGGTGGTGGAGCGCATGCCCGATACCCTGAAGGTGATTTCCCGCTACGGCGCGGGCGTGGACCGGGTCGACCTGGCGGCCTGCAAGCGGCGCGGCATCGTGGTGACCAATACCCCCGGCGCCAATGCCACGGCGGTGTGCGAGCTGGCCTTTGGCCTGATGCTGGCCGCTGCCCGCAACATCCCGGCGCTGCACGCCGCGGTGGAAAAGGGCGAGTGGCCGCGCAGCGACGGCATGGAGCTGGCCGGCAAGAAGCTGGGTATTGTGGGGCTGGGGGCCATCGGCAAAAAGCTGGCGCTGCGGGCCAAGGCGTTTGAGATGCAGGTGCAGGCCTATGACCCGTACCTGGATGAGCGCTTCGCGGCCGAACAAGGCATCCGGGCGCTGACGCTGGACGAGTTGCTGCAAAGCAGCGACGTGGTGTCCCTGCATGTGCCCCTCAACGAGCAGACACGTCACATGATCAACGCGAACCGCATCGAGGCCATGCGCGATGGCGCCATCATCATCAACACCGCCCGCGGCGGCCTGATTGACGAGGCGGCGGCGGCGCGCGCCATCCAATCGGGCAAGCTGCGCGGCCTGGGGCTGGACGCCTTTGAGCAGGAGCCGCTGAAGGATTCGCCGCTGATTGGCCTGCCCCATGTGGTGTTTACGCCTCACACCGGCGCCCACACGGCCGAGGCCGTGCAGAAGATGGGCATGATGGCGGCCGAGAACGCCATCGCGGTACTCAAGGGCGAGGCATGCCCGTATATCATTGGCTGACAGATAGAAAGGAAGCATCGATGGATAAGCTGGAGGTACTCAGAAGACTGACTGATTGCGGCGTGATTGCCGTGGTGCGCGCGGAAAACAAGGACGAGGCGATGAAGATAGTGGATGCCTGCATCGAGGCCGGCATCGTGGGCATCGAGATGACATTCACCGTGCCGGGCGCCGCCGATATCATCAAGGAGCTGGCCGGCAAGTACAAGCCGGAGGACATCCTCATTGGTGCCGGCACCGTGATGGACCCGGAGACTGCCCGCGCGGCGATTCTGGCGGGCGCGCACTTTGTGGTCAGCCCCTGCCTTAACCCTGAAACCACCAAGCTGTGCCTGCGCTACCAGGTTGCCAGCATGGCCGGCGCCATGACGGTCAAGGAGGCGGTGGAGTGCATGGAGGCCGGGGCCGACATCATCAAAATATTCCCCGGCAACCTGTTTGGTCCCAGCATCATTAAGGCCATCCACGGCCCGCTGCCCTATGCCAAGATGATGCCCACCGGCGGCGTCTCCGCCGAGAACGCGGGCGAGTGGATCAAGGCGGGCGCGGTGGCGGTCGGTGCGGGCGGCGATTTGACCAAGGGCGCCAAGACCGGCGACTATGCCTCCATCGTGACGGTGGGGCGCAAGATGATTGAAGAGGTTAAAAAGGCCCGGCAGAAATAGGTGTCAGGCGAGGACGGCATATCGGGAGGGCGGCATGAAATATATCCTATCCCATGACCTGGGCACATCGGGCAACAAGGCGTCGGTGTTTGACCAGGACGGCGCGCTGGTGGACAGCGAGGTGCACAGCTACGGCGCCAGGTATTTTAACGAAACCTGGGTGGAGCAGGAGCCCGGCGACTGGTGGGACGCGGTGTGCGTATCCACGCAGAAGCTCATCCGGCGCAGCGGCATCAATGCCGCCGATATTGCCGTGGTCAGCTTCAGCGGCCAGATGCTGGGCTGCCTGTGCGTAGACCGCGATGGCAACCCGCTGCGCAACTCCATCATCTGGGCGGATCACCGCGCCCAACCGCAAACCGATGCCCTGCTGGAGAAGATGCCCATGGCCGAGCAATACCAGATTACCGGCCATCGGGGCGCCGCGTCCTACGGGCTGCAAAAGCTGATGTGGGTACGGGACAACCAGCCCGACATCTATCAAAATACCCATAAGGCGCTCAACGCCAAGGACTATATCCTCTACAAGCTGACCGGCGTGTTTATGACCGAGCCCACGGACGCCAGCAGCTTTGGCTGCATGGACCTGCGTACCAACCGCTGGTCGGACAAAATTGTGCAGGCCTCCGGCGTAGATGAGCGCAAGCTGCCCGACATCATGCCCTCTACGCATGTAGCCGGCTACGTTACCCGCGAGGCCGCGCAGGCCACCGGCCTCAAGGCCGACACCCCCGTGGTGCTGGGGGGCGGCGATGGCGTGTGCGCCAATGTGGGGGCCGGGTCGGTCAAGCCGGGCAAGACATATTGCTCACTGGGCAGCTCCTCCTGGGTGGCCACCACCAGCGAGCAGCCCGTGCTGGACGAGCACATGCGCACCATGTGCTGGCCGCACATCGTGCCGGGCTACTACTCGCCCAACGGCACCATGCAGACCGGCGGCGGTGCCTACAACTGGCTCAAAACCAATGTCTGCAAGTGGGAGACACAGGAGGCGGCCGCCCACCATATCAGCCCCTACCAGCTGATCAATCAGGAGATTGAGGGCAGCGCCCCCGGCGCCAACGGCGTGCTGTTTTTGCCCTACCTGTTGGGCGAGCGCGCGCCGCGGTGGGACCCGCTGGCCCGGGCAGCCTTCCTGGGCGTCAAAATGGAAAACACCCGCGGCGACCTGCTGCGCAGCGTGCTGGAAGGCATCACCATGAACCTGGCGCTTATTTTGCGTATCCTGCAAAAGCATACCCCCATTGAGGAGGTGCTGGTCATCGGCGGCGGGGCCAAGGGCACGGTGTGGGCGCAAATCATCGCGGACATTTTTGGCGTTCCGGCCCAGGTGCCCCGCGTGCTGGAGGAGGCGACCTCCATGGGCGCCGCCATCACCGGCGGCGTGGGCGTAGGGCTGTTCAAGGATTTTGGCATTGTGGACCAGATGATTCACATTAACCAGACCTATCAGCCCAGGCCTGAGCACAGAAAGCTGTACGACCGGTCGATGCGGCTGTTTGACCAGGCGTATCACGCGCTGGGGGACCTGCATCTGGCCATGGCGGAGAAGGAGTAACCTTCCATCCCCGGCAGCCGGACCGCGCGGCGGAGGACACATTGCGCGTACTATCATTGGAGACAAGCACCAGTTCAGCCAAGGCGCTGGTGTATGACGATGCCCTGGGCGTGGTGGCCACCGCGGCCGAGCCCTTTGGGGCGGACATTGCCCACCCTGGACAGCAGGACGCGGCCGGCGTGCATGCGGCGCTGCTGCGGGTGGGCAGCCGTGTAGCCCGGGGCCAGCAGATTGATGCCATCGGGCTGTGTTCCACCTGGCACTCCATGTGCGTGTGCGACGATGCCTTCACACCCGTCACCCCGGTATATACCTGGGAATATGCCCAGGCCGCCCCGCTGAGCGCCCGCATGCGGCAGGATGTCGGGCTGACCGAGCGGCTGTACCGCGCCACCGGCTGCATGCCCAACATCACCTACCCCCGGCAAACTCTGCTGTACCTGCGTGAGCAGGGGCTGACGCTGGAGAACCGGCGCCTCATCAGCCAGGGGGCGTATAGTTTTTTTCGGATGACTGGGCGCTATCAGGAGACAGTCAACACCCAGTCGGGCGGCGGTTTTATTGAACTGGCAACACAGCGCTACGACCCGCATGTGCTGGCGCTGCTGGGCATTGGGCAATCCCAACTGGGGGAATTGGTGACCTATCGGGACGCCGCCCCGCTGACCGAGCAGGACGCGAGCGCCCTGGGGCTGCCGCCCGGTATCCCCGTGGTACCCGCGCATGCCGATGGCGGGCTTAACCAGATTGGCTCCGGCTGTGCCATGCCTGGGCACATGACGCTGTCGGTAGGCACCAGCGCCGCCATGCGCCTGACCGCGCAGCAGCCGGTGTTGGCGCCACATCATGAGACCTGGTGCTATTGCGGGGCCGAGGGCTTTATCGCGGGGGCCGCGGTGGCCGGGGCCGGCAACTGCGTCAATTGGTTCAGGGAGGAGATGCTGAGCGGGCACCTGAGCTTTGAGGACCTGGAGTGGCCGGAGGATGCCCCGCCCCGGGAAGCCCCGCCCGTTTTTTTGCCCTTCCTGTATGGCGAGCGCTGTCCCGGCTGGCGGGATGACCGCCTGGCGGGCTTTGTGGAGGTCAGCGGGCGGCATGGCCCGAGGGACCTGTATCTGGCGCTGCGCATGGGCATTTTGTTCAACATGCTGCAGTGCTATGGGCCACTGACGGATATGCTGGGGCAGCCCAAGGAGATCCTGGTGTCCGGCGGCATCCTCAACGCCCCCCGGTGGTGCCAGATGCTGGCCGATATCCTGAATCACCCGGTGCGATTGGCGCGCACCCATGATGCCTCGCTCATGGGCGCCGCGGTGCTGGCGCTGCACGCGGCGGGCGCCTGCGCGGACATCAGCGCCTTCCGCGGTGAAGATGAAGAGGGCATCGATGTGCTGCCCGTCGCTGAGAACGTGCTTTGGTACCGGGCGCAGTACGACCGTTATTTGGATTGGTATGCCAGGGCGCAGTGATGCGGCCTGATGCGTAAGGAGGCAACCTCATGAAAGCAAAGCTATTGCCCGTACAAATCAGGGAAACCAACGCCCAGGAACAGGACGCGTTTGCGGCGCAGCTGCGCCGGCTGGCGGAGATGTATAAGGACCAGGCGGAGCTGCTGCCCGTGCAGATGCTGGACAGCCTGGATACAAAGGGTGCGGACGCCCTGCTGTTTCCGCAGTTGGTGGGTGCGGTGTTCGGCCACGAGCGGGATTTGGCCGGGCTGACGGTGCCTGTTCTGGTGCTCACCAGCGGCTTTGGCACGGTGGAGATGTGGGACTGGGAGATTGTCGCCTACCTGCGCGAGCGGCTGGGGCTGCAGGTGCTGTCGCCCTATAACGAGGAGATGGCGCGCGTCATCATGCGCGCGCTGGCGGCCAGGCGGGATATGCGCGCGGGCGCCAAGTTCCTCATGTTTCAGGATACGCCGGGCGACGGCATGCAGGCCAATATTTTCAAGCGCTTCTACTGGTGGGAGCAGGAGGCGACCCGCCAGATTGAGCAGGCCTTTGGTGTGCGCATTGTGTACCGCAGCTGGAAGGGGGTCAACGAGGCCGCGCAGCAAATCCCGGATGACGAGGCCGAGGCCCTGTGGCGCCAGCGCGAGGTGCCCACCGAGGGGCTGCTGCTCCGGGACATCCTGCAGGCCGTCAAGGTGTATATGGCGGTGCGGCGCGTGATGGATGAGGTGGGTGATGTGGTGGGCGTGGGCAGCAACTGCCTCAACGAATCCTTCCACTCCCTGACCACGCCCTGCCTGGCGTGGGACTGGCTGTATGAGCATGACCACGTCATCTGGGCCTGCGAGGGCGACACCGTGACGCTGATCAGCAAGTACCTGTTCTACTCAGCGCTGCGGCGGCCCATGATGATGACCAACATCTACCCGTTCCTGATGGGCATGGCGGCGCTCAAGCACGAGAAGATTGAGGAATTCCCCCAGGTGGAGGACCCGGACCGCCACGCCCTGGGCGTGCACTGCGGGTACTTTGGCCTGGCGCCGCGCTCGTTCTGTACGCAGTGGATGCTGCGCCCCCGGGTGCTGGAAATTGTAAACCCGAACGCCGTCGTCATTGACTGCCGCATGAAGGAAGGGCCGGTCACGCTGGCCAAGCTGCACGCGGACATGAAAAAACTGACGGTCGTGCGGGCCGTCATCGAGGGCTATGTGCAGTATGAGGGGTCGGACTGCCGCAACGGCGCGCTGCTGCGCTATACGCATGACAGCGGGCACGGCGTGATGGAAAGCCTGTCCTCCCACCACCAGATTATCATCCAGGGCGAGGTGGCCCCGCTGCTCACACAGGTGGCCCGGGTCTATGGCTTTGAGGTGGAGCTGCTGTAATCAACAGCCCCGCGATCAGACGGTGATGAGCTCCAGCGTGTCATTTTGCTCGCGCAGGTAGGTGGCGAGCTTGGGGCTGGCGTTCTTGTCGGTAATCAGGCGGTCGATTTCGCTGATGCTGGCGAACTCCACAAAGCTTACCCGGCCGAACTTGGAGCTGTCGCACACCACGATTCGCTCGGACGCGCCGCGGATAAGCGCCTTCTTGATTTCGGCCTGCTGGATATCGGGCGTGGTGAACCCCTTTTCGATGGAGAACGCGTTGGCCCCCAGAAATACCTTGTCCACATTGAAGGACGACAGCGACGAAGTGGCAATGGGGCCGGTGGTGCAGCCGAAGCCGTGGCGCAGTACGCCGCCGATGAGCACCACCGTGATTTGCGGGTTGCGCTCCAGGTACACGGCGATGTGCACATCGTTGGTCAGCACCGTAAGGGCTTTGTGGTGGGTGAGGCACTGGGCCAGCTCCATCATGGTGGTGCCGGAGTCCAGCGCGATGGTGTCATTGTCCTCAATCAAGGTAGCGGCATGGGCGGCCAGGCGCTGCTTGATGGCCCTGTTGGCAACGGCCTTGGCGTGGCTGTTGGGCTCAAAGGCGGTTTTCTCCAGCGGGATGGCGCCGCCGTGGGTGCGCTTTAGCCGACCGGCGGCCTCCAGGTCGCGCAGGTCGTTGCGGATGGTGGCTGGGGATACGGAAAACTGCTCGCACAGCTCCGCCACGTGCAGCTTGGTTTTTTCCTGGAGAAGCTGGAGGATTTGCAGATGACGTTCTTCTGCAAATAACGAACGAGAGGCCGTGCTTTCTTTCTGAAGTGGCATTATGTCACACCATCCTGTTTTTTATATGTATTAAGAGGATTATACAGCGATGGGCGGGACATGGCAAGCGTATGCGACACCATGTAGCAGATTGTATCTCTGCGCGCCGATGGCGCGGACGCCCGGATGCGGAAAGGAACGACATTGATACGGGACAAGGCATACTTAATCGGGGTGGATATCGGCACCCAGGGCACCAAGGCAGCGGTGTTTGACGAGGGCATGCAAATGCTGGCCACCGCGTTGATTCCCTCCAACCTTATCTCACCCGAGCCTGGGGTTGTGTGGCAGGAGCCCGCGGAGATGCTGGACGAGTGCTGCCGGGCCATCCGCCAGGCGGTGGAGCGCGCAGGCATTGACGCCCGGCTGGTGGCCGCCATTGGCCTGGATGGACAGATGGCCGGTATCATGGGCATAGATGCCGGGGGCGATGCCTCCACCTACTACGACTCGTGGCTGGATATGCGATGCCGCCCGCAGATGGACCACATGAACCGCGTGGCGGGCAAGCGCATCATTGAGCTGTCCGGCGGCCCTGCCACCTTTGTGCATGGGCCCAAGATCCTCTGGTGGAAGGAGAACCAACCGGAGGCCTATCGCAACACCGCAAAATTTGTGCTGCCTCACGCCTACGTTGTGGGCAAGCTGTGCGGGCTGGACGCTGGCAAAGCGTATTTTGACTACACACACCTGCACTTCTCCTGCCTGTCTGACAACGCCAACAAGGCTTGGTCGAACGAGCTGCTGGACACCTTCGGCATCGAGCGGGACAAAATGCCCGACATCGTATCCCCCTTTGAGGTGGTGGGCACCCTGCAGGCGGAGTATGCGGCGGCCTGCGGCCTGCCCCAGGGCGTGCCCATGGTGGCGGGCTGCGGCGACACAGCGGCCAGCACCTTTGGTTCGGGCATGTTTGAGGCCGGCATGATGCTGGATATCGCGGGCACCGCCTCGGTGCTGTGCAGCGTGGTGGACAGCTATGTGCCCGACACCCAGCATGAGACTATGGCCATGATGCGCAGCCCCGTGGATGGCCTGTTTTTGCCGCTGGCCTATATCAATGGCGGCGGGATGTGCATCCGCTGGTTCCGCAACACCCTGACGGGCGAGCCCATGGCGGATTATGACCAGTTGCAGGCAGAGGCAGAGCAGGTGCCCTGGGGCAGCGAAGGGCTGCTGTTCATCCCGCACTTTTCCGGCCGCGTGCTGCCCAACGACCCCTACCTCAAGGGCAGCTACCTGGGGATGGATTTCAAGCATACGCGCGCCCACCTGTACCGGGCTGTGCTGGAGGGCATCGCCTACGAATACCACTACTACCGCTCCGTGCTCAAACAGCTGCATCCGCAGATGCCCTTTGACCGGCTGCTCAGTGTGGGCGGCGGCGCCAATTCGCCCCTGTTCACCCAAATCAAAGCCGATGTGCTGGGCGTCACGGTATCCACCTTGCAGCTGGGCGAGACCGCCCTCATCGGCAGCGCGGTGATAGCGGGCGTTGGCATCGGCCTGCTGGATGGTTATGCCCAACCCATTCGTCAGGCCATCCGGCCCGGCAGCACATTCCGCCACGACCAGGTTGCCCATACCCGCTATGCGCCGTATGTAGCCGCCTACCTGGACGCGATGGCCGACCTGTCCGGGCTGTACCGCCGCCTGCCCGCGCTGGGCAAGGCATAGAAGCGCTTGTTATCGATTGGTTTTGATAGCACACAGGCGCGCGTGGCGCCGCCGCCCGGGCTATCAGGGCCGAAAAGCGTTGAATAACATGGCGTTTCCTTCACCGGGAAAATGGTTGACGCAAGTGTGAACAAACAATAAACGAAGGAAAAGTGTTATCGTTTTCTGCGTTTTAATGATTGACATTCCATATGGCACAGGCTATACTGCCAGTAAGATGTCATAGGCGGAAGGGTCGTGGCGGCCGGACAAACGGATGCTTACTTTCCCCCAAGAGTCGCTATAGGTTTGCCTGTGACAACGGATAAACTTACATAGGGAGGATAAATCATGAAGCAACTCAAGAAACTGGTAGCCCTGGCACTGGTCGCTGTGATGATGCTGTCTGCCGTGGCCGTGATGGCCGAAGCGGACTACGCCAACCTCAAGGAGTTCAAGATCGATCCCGCGCAAATTCCGCAGGAGAAGAAGGACACCACGCTGTACCTGGGCGTTTCCATCCGCGGGTTAGAGAACCCCTACATCGCCACCATCAAGGTGGGCATGGAAATGTTCGGCAAGTACCTGGACAGCATTGGCCAGAAGTACGAGATGCAGGTGCTGGACTCCCAGGGCGATAATGACCGCGAGGTCGACAACATGCGCCAGTTCGCCGCCAAAGCCGACGGCAATGCCATCGCCTACTCCGACCCCAACGAAAACTCCATCGCCTACTCCCTGGCCGAAGCCATAGCTGAGTCTGGCGGCTACCTGGGCACTGCCTGGAACAAGCCCGACGACGTAGGCCCGGCTGACCTGACCCCCAACTGGGTCATGCACACCTCCCCCGACAACGTCATCAACGGCTACAACATTGCCGTTGAACTCTTCAAGGCCATGGGCGGCAAGGGCAACATCTTTGTCGTGCAGGGCATGCTGGGTAACACTGCTGCTATCAACCGTTATGCTGGTCTGCAAAAGGCGCTGGCCGAGTATCCCGACATCAAGGTCGTCGAAGATGACACCGCCAACTGGAGTACCCCGGACGCCCTCACGCTGGTTGAAACCTGGCTGACCAAGCACCCCGACGTGGGCGGCATCTGGTGCGCCAACGACAGCATGGGCACAGGCGCCCTCCAGGCGCTGGATGCCAAGGGCCTCAAGGGCAAGGTCGGCGTGGTTGGTGTTGACGCCAACACCGACTTCGTGGAAGCCATCCGTGATGGTTTTGCTACCGCCACCGTGTCCTCCAACGGCTACCTGCAGGGCGGCTACACCCTGGCTGTGTGCTACGCTGTGTGGGCCGGCTTGCTGGATGTGGCGCAGTTTCCTGCGGAGTATCGTGAATTTGCTACTCCCGCGCTTTTGGTTACCAAGGACAACGCAGCCGAGTATCTTACCTCAATCCCCGAGTTTGACTTCTCCGTCCCCTTCGCGATGAAGGCCGACTAAATACCATCGACTCATAATCGCCGCGCGGGACGGGAGGATTCCCGTCCCGCGTGGTTGCCATTTAAGCCACAGCGCTTGCGGGCCCTATGTGGCCCATCCGGAAGGAGAGCTTGTGATGGACCAACGAGTGGACCGCAGCACGGTCACCATTGCCGACGAATTTGCCGAAAAGATACGGCAGAGCAACCGCAAGGACAAAATCATCCGAATCGCCCCGCTGATTGTCCTGGCTGTTCTGTTTGCTTTCTTTTCCATCACGGTGGGCCGCGGGTTTGCGTCGGCCTCTAATCTGCAGGCCATCCTCAACCAGCTGGCCATTCCGCTGATTGTGGCCTTTGGATTGACCTTTGTCATCCTCATCGGGTCCATCGACCTGTCCATCAACGGCACGGTGGGCATGGCGGGCTCCATCATGGCGTGCCTGGTGCTCAACAGCGAATACCCGGCCATGAACATGGGCGTGTGGGGCGTGTTGCTGGCCATCCTGGCCAGCGTGGTAGCCGGCTTTCTGGTGGGCATCATCTATGTCAAGCTACGCATCCCGTCGTTCATGGTGTCCTTCGCATTTTTGTACATCTGCCGCGGCATCGGCATGCTCTCCTATCAGGGACATCCGCCCACCATCCGCGACCCGCTGTTCCTGTCCCTGGCCAAGGCCTCCTTCCTGGGCATCCCCTTTATCACCTGGGTGGCCATCATATTGCTGGCGGTTTGCTACTTTATTCAGGAATATACCGCCTTCGGGCGACATATCTATGCGGTGGGCACCAATGAGAGCATCCCGCGCTCGGTGGGCGTCAACGTGGGCCGGGTCAAGGTGATGGTGTTCACCTTGGCCGGGCTGCTGTTTGGCATCGCCGGCGTGGTGGGCGCCATCCGCCTGGGGCAGGGACAGGTGGGCATCGGCGAGGGGCTGATGTTTCCCGCGCAGGCCGCCGTGGTGGTTGGCGGCACCTCGCTGGCCGGCGGCAAGGGCGGCGTGCTCAACACCGTGGTGGGCGTGCTGATTATGACGGTGCTGTCCAATGGCCTGGTGCTGATGAGCGTCAACCCCTATATTCGCACCGGCATAGAGGGCGTCATCATTTTGGTCGCCGTGGCGCTGACCATCCAACGCAGCCGCCAGGCGATCAGCAAGTGAGGTGACAGCGATGACCAACGAACGCGTACCATTTTTCTCAGCCCGGGACATCACCAAGTCCTTCTCCGGCACCCAGGCCCTCAAGGGCGTGGATTTGGAGGTATACCCCGGCGAAATTGTGGGCCTGGTGGGCGAGAACGGCGCGGGCAAATCCACGCTGCTCAAAATCATCATCGGCGCCCAGCCGCCTACCTCCGGGCATATGACCATCCACGGGCAGCCCTACCAGCCGCAGACGCCCATGGACGCCAACGCCAATGGCATCGGCATGGTGTTTCAGGAGCAGTCGCTTATCGTCAACCTCAACGTGGCGCAGAACATTTTCTTCGGCCACGAGAAGGATTTTCGCGAGCACGGCTTCATCAACTGGACCAAGATGAACAAGGCGGCGGCCGAGGTGCTGGCGCATATCGATGTGACCGACATCAACCCCCGCAAAAAGGTGGCCGACCTCAACTTCGCCACCCGCCAGATGATTGATATCGCCAAGGTGATGAACGTCACCAACGCCCAGCAGGGCAAGAACTGCCTCATTCTGCTGGACGAGCCCACCTCCATCCTCAACGAGGGTGAGGTGCAGAACCTCTTCAAGCAGATGCGGCGGATTGCAGCCCAGGGTCACGCGGTGGTGTTTGTATCCCACCGATTAGACGAGGTGCTGGAGATTACCGACCGCATTTACGTCTACAAGGATGGCACCAGCGTGGGCACACTGGAGACGAGCCAGGCCACCGAGGCCAAGCTGTATGAAATGATGGTGGGGCGCCCCACCACCACTGAGTACTACCACCTCAACCAGCAGGTGAAGCCCTCCGAGCAGGTGGAGCTGGAGGTGCGCGACCTGGGCCTGCACGGTGTGTTCAAGCACGTCAACTTCAAGTTGCATAAGGGCGAGGTGCTGGGCATGTGCGGCGTCATCGGCTCCGGCAAGGAGGAGATATGCGCCGTGCTCAGCGGGGATGAGCTGCCCACCTCCGGCCAGGTGTTGCTTGGCGGAAAAGAAGTACGTTTCAATTCGCCCAAGGAGGCGCTGCAGCATGGCGTCCTCATGATTCCCAAGGAGCGGCTGTACGAGGGCGTGGTGATGATGCTGTCGGTGGAGGACAACATCGCCATGTCCAACAACAAGCAGATTGCCAAAGGTATGCTCTGCTCGCCCAAGGCCATCGCCCAGCAGGCGGACCACTGGATTGACCGTCTGCGCATCAAAACCAGCGGCCGCAAGGAGCTGCTGATGCAGCTGTCCGGCGGCAACCAGCAAAAGGTGGTCTTTTCCCGTGCGCTGGCCAGCAGCGTGGATGTGCTGATTCTCAACCACCCCACGCGCGGCGTGGACGTGGGCGCCAAGGAAGAAATTTACCTGCTTATCCGCGAGATGGTGCGCCAGGGCAAATCGGTGCTGCTGCTGGGCGACACGCTGGATGAGTGCATTGGGCTTAGCAACCGCATCATCGTCATGAAGGATGGCGAGATGACCGGCGAGTTCGACGCGTCGGTAGAGGCCAAACCCAGCCAGGTTGACGTGGTCAGCCTGATGATGTGAGGAGGGTATCGCGATGAGCCAGGACAAACAGTCATCCGCATCGGCAGGCAGCAGGCTGCGCCTGCGCGGTCACCTCACACAGTATCTGAGCTTTTCGGCCATTGTGGTGCTGTTGGTGGGCCTGTCGCTTACGCAGCAGAATTTCCTGGGCCGCATGAACATGTCCAACCTCTTTCGCGATACCGCGCCGCTGATGATCATGGCGGCGGGCATGACCTCGGTGCTGCTGCTGGGCTCTATCGATCTGTCGACCGGGGCCATGTGCTCGGTATCCAACGTGCTGTTTGTGCGGTTCCTCAGCGAGGTGGGCGTCAACATGCCCATCGGCCTGGCCACAATCAGCGCCTTTGCGCTGTCGCTGGGCTTTGGCCTGGTGGCGGGCTTTTTGATGGGCTACGTGCACGTTAAGCTCAAGGTGCCCTCCTTCATCGCCTCGCTGGGCTTCATGTCGGTGTGGCAGTCGGCCGCGCTGCTGATATCCGAGCGCTCGTCCCCCGTGCCCAAGGCCGTGTGGGGCGCCATAGACTGGTATAAGGTGTCCTTTGGCGTGGTGGGGCTGCCCCTCATCATCGCGTTGGTGCTTGTGGTGCTGGTGTATGTGTTCCAGGCGCGCACCACCATCGGAAAGAACATCTACGCCATCGGCGGCAACGAGCGGGCTGCCCGCATCGCCGGCGTGCCGGTGGACCGCACCAAAATCACGGTTTTTGTGGTCAACGGCTTTTGCGCGGCGCTGGGCGGTATCTTCCTGGCGGCCAAGCTGCGCAGCGGCGCGCCCACCATCGGCGACGCGTTCACTTTGATGGTCATCGCCTCTTGCGTGCTGGGCGGCACGGCGCTGTCGGGCGGGCGCGGCAGTGTGCTGGGCACCATCATTGGTGTGTTCACGGTGGCGCTCATCAACAACGGCATGAACTTCATCGGCGTCAGCGCCTATTGGCAGAACGTGGTCTTTGGCCTGTTCGTGCTGGGTGCCATCGCCATCTCGGTGGATCGCTCGGTGCGCGATTTGGCCATCAAGTAAGGCGGGCCTGCGGCATATGCCGCAGCCGGCTTCAATCAATTGATAATCAATGGGTAACAGATAAGGAGGAACAGGGTTATGTACTTGGAAGAACTGTTTGGTCTGAAGGGCAAGGTGGCGTTGGTCACAGGCGGCGGCCAGGGCATCGGCCAGGTGGTGGCGCTGGGGTTGGCCCGCGTGGGCGCCAAGGTGGTCATCATGAACCGCACCAACGTGGAAGATACCGTGCGCATGATTGAGCAGGAGGGCGGCACCGCCATGGGCGTCAAGGGCGACGTGACCAGCGAGGCGGATGTGGACGCGGCCATCGCAAAGGTGTTTGAGGCCTATGGCAGCCTGGATATCGTGTTCAACAACGCGGGCATCTGCATGCACCAGAGCACCCGCGAGATGACGCCCGCAGATTTCCGCCGCGTGATTGACGTCAACCTGACGGGCATCTACATTGTTTCCCGCGCCGCCGGCCACGCCATGATTGACCGGGGCATCCGCGGCAGCATCATCAACATGGCGTCCATGTCGGGCTCCATCGTCAACATTCCCCAGTGGCAGTGCAGCTACAATGCCTCCAAGGCCGGCGTCATACACCTGAGCAAGTCCCTGGCCATGGAGTGGGTGGATCATGGCATCCGCGTCAACTCCATCAGCCCCGGCTATATCGCCACCCCCATGTCCACCGAGAACCCGCCGGAGCTCAACGAGTCCTTCATCAAGCTGATTCCCATGCACCGCATGGGCGAGCCGGAGGAGCTGATTCCCACCATCCTCAGCCTGGCGACGGATAGGTCCGGCTATACCACCGGCAGCGATTTCATTGTGGATGGCGGCTATACCTGCCTGTAATCGACCGAAAAGGAGGAACCCCAATGCTGCAACAAGTGATGACTGCCCCCGGCGTCATTGAGATCATTGAGGCGCCGGTGCCCGAAATAGGAGACGGCCAGGCGCTGATTCGCATCGAGAAAATCGGCATCTGCGGCTCGGATGTGCACGTGTTTCATGGCCAGCACCCCTTCACCAAGTACCCGGTCACCCAGGGACACGAGGTGTCCGGCGTGGTGGAGAAGGTGGGCGGCGGCGTGAAAGACCTGCGCCCCGGGCAAAAGGTGACCATCGAACCGCAGCTGGTCTGCGGCAAGTGCCACCCCTGCCGCCACGGCAAGTACAACCTGTGTGAAGAGCTGCGCGTGATGGGCTTTCAGGCGCCGGGTACGGCTGCCCATTACTTCGCGGTGGACGCGGCCAAGGTCACCCCGCTGCCCGACAGCTTCTCGCTGGAGGATGGCGCCATGATTGAGCCCCTGGCTGTGGCCGTGCACGCGGTCAAGCAGGCGGGCGATGTCAAGGGCAAGGACGTCGTGGTGATTGGCGCCGGCCCCATTGGCAACCTGGTGGCCCAGACGGCCAAGGGCATGGGCGCCCGCAAGGTGATGATTACCGACGTGAGCGATTTCCGTCTGGACATCGCCCGGCAGTGCGGCATCGACGAAGTGGTCAACACCACCAAGGAGCCCTTCGGCGAGGCCATGGTGCGCGTGTTTGGCCCGGACAAGGCCGACCTGATTTACGACTGCGCGGGCAACAACACCACCATGGGTGACGCCATCGCCCACGCGCGCAAGGGCTCTACCATCATCTTGGTGGCGGTGTTTGCCGGCATGGCAACCATTGACCTGGCCGTGGCCAACGACCATGAGCTGGAAATCAAGAGCACCATGATGTACCGGCACGAGGACTACCTGGATGCCATACGCCTGGTGGAGCAGAATCGCATCAACCTGCGCGTGCTGGTGAGCAAACGCTTCCCCTTCCGCCAGTATCAGGATGCCTACCGCTATATCGACGAGCACCGCGAGCAAACCATGAAGGTGCTCATCAACGTACAGGAGTAACTTTATGTCCATCAAACAATTGGTCAACGGCATGCAGCACCTGGGCCTGCCCACCAACGACATCGAAAAGACCATTGCCTTCTACGAAAGCCTGGGCTTTGAAGTGGCGCTTCGCACCGTCAACGAGCCGGTGAACGAGCAGGTGGCTTTCCTGCGGCTGGGCAATGTCACCATCGAAACCTATGAGAACCGCGCCGCCGCTATGCAAAACGGCGCGATTGACCACATTGCCCTGGACGTCAGCGATGTGGATGCCGCGTTTGAGCAGGTAGCCAAGCTCGGCCACACCATGCTGGATCACGAGGTGCAGTTCCTCCCCTTCTGGGAGCGTGGCGTGCGCTTCTTCACCATCCAGGGCCCCAACCACGAGAAGGTGGAGTTCAGCCAGAAGCTGTAAGAACACGGCGGCATATGCACCAATGCTGTTGCCGCCGCGTATGCCGACCATATCAACAAACCACTCAACAGCCGCATAGCGTTTGCTATGCGGCTCAGTCCGTCAATGAACCTATGATTTCTTGACGGGAAGGAACGATGGGCATCCGCCTCTCACTTCGATCCCGGGCGGCGGATGGCAAGGAAACCCTGGCTTTGCCAGGCCTTCCGCCCCACCGCGCATGTCGCTGGGGCGGATTTCCATCAGAGGGCTTCGCCCTCCGAACCCTCCCTGAGTATACTTCTTTGACAGGCCGAGCCGCATAGCGTCTGCTATGCGGCTGTTTGCATGCAGTGCCTGATTCGGTAAGCCTGATACACCGCATCGCAATCCAGTTGATGTTTTTCACAATAGACAGCGATTTATTCACGATATTTGACAATAAAGGCGATGC
>CALNAU010000034.1 GCA_937874275.1 uncultured Clostridia bacterium
CTCACGGCGCCGCTTTGCCTGGCGGGGGGGGTGATGATTCAGCTGTTGGCGCGGCAGGGTATCCGCGTGGGCGCGCATATCGCACAACTTGCCGATGTGCAGGACACCCCTTTTGACCCCATGGCCCCGCAGCTGGACGCCTTGCTCGACGGGCACCTGCGCGTGCTGGACGCGCAGGCGGGCCAGCGCATGGCCGCCGCCATCGACGCAGCGCGCCTGGCGCAGGACTCCGTAGGCGGCGTGGTGGAGTGCGCGGTCACCGGCCTGCCGGTGGGCGTGGGCCAGCCCATGTTTGACGGGCTGGAGAACCGCATCGCCCAGGCTGTCTTTGCCATCCCGGCGGTGCGGGGCATCGCGTTTGGCAGCGGGTTTGACGCGGCCGCCATGCGCGGCAGCCAACACAACGACGAATACGCCTTGGATGTCGCGGGCCGGGTTGTCACCCGCACCAACCGCCACGGCGGCGTGCTGGGCGGCCTGTCCACCGGCATGCCGCTGGTTTTCCGCGCGGCGTTCAAGCCCACGTCCTCCATCTTCAAGCCCCAGCGCACGGTGGATATCGCCCGCGGACAGGAGGCCGAGCTAATGCTCAAGGGCCGCCACGACCCCTGCATCGTGCCCCGCGCCGTGCCGGTGGTGGAGGCGGTGGCCGCCATCGCCGTGTACGACCTGTATTTGGATTATGTGAAGGAGCAAGCATATGGAGTTGAGTGATTATCGCCAGGAGATTGACCGCATCGACGAGGAGCTGGTGCAGCTGTTCGCCCGGCGCATGGCCGTGGCCGATGGCATCGCTGCCCTGAAGGCCGAAAAGCGTCTGCCCGTGCACGACCCTGCCCGCGAGCGGGAAAAGCTGGCCCGGGTGGGCGAGCAGGCGCCGCCCGAGCTGCGCGGCTATACCGAGCGGCTGTATACCATGCTGTTTGAGCTAAGCCGCGCGCGTCAGCGCGAGGGGCAGCCGGGCGTGGAGGGGGAGGCCTTGCGCGGGCGCATCACCCGCGCGCTGCGGGATACGCCGCCGCTGTTTCCCCAGCGGCCCATGGTGGCCGTGCAGGGGGTGGAGGGCTCCAACTCGCAAAGCGCCTGTGAAAAGCTGTTTGAGGCCCCCAACATCATGTTCTTCAACTCCTTTGAGGGCGTGTGCCGGGCTATTCAACAGGGGCTGTGCCGCTATGGCGTGCTGCCGCTGGAGAACAGCACCGCGGGCTCGGTCAACCGCATCTACGATTTGATGATGGCCTACGATTTTTCCATCGTGCGCAGCACACGCCTCAAGATTGACCACTGCCTGCTGGCGGCGCCCGGCGTTGCCCTTGGCGATATCAAGGAGGTTGTTTCCCACGAGCAGGCCATCGCCCAGTGCGAGGACTTTTTGAAATCCCTGGGCGACATCAAGGTGACCCGCAGCGAGAACACCGCCATGGCCGCCAAGGCAGTATGGGAAACCGGGCGCAAGGATTTGGCCGCGCTGAGCTCGCTGGGCTGCGCCGAGCTTTACGGCCTCAACTGCCTCAAAAGCTCCGTGCAGGACAGCGGCAGCAACTTCACCCGGTTCATCTGCATCGGCCGCGACCTGGAAATCTATCCCGGTGCCGACAAAACCAGCGTGATGATGGTGCTGCCCCACAGGCCGGGCTCGCTGTATCATGCGTTGGGTCGCTTCTACGCGCTGGGCATCAACCTCATCAAGCTGGAGAGCCGCCCCTTGCCCAACAGCGACTTTGAGTTCATGTTCTACTTCGACTTGGAGACCTCGGTGTACTCCGATGAGTTCATGCAGATCTTCAGCGACATTGCCGGCATGGCCACGCAATTCAGGTATCTGGGCAGCTATTCGGAGGTCGTCTGATGCGCTACGGCCTCATCGGGGAAAGGCTGGGGCACAGCTTTTCGCCCCTGATTCACGGCATGCTGGGGGATTACCGCTACGACCTGGTGGAACTGACGCCCGATGACGTGCCCGCCTTCATGCGGGAGACCGACCTGAACGGCTTCAACGTCACCATCCCCTACAAGCAGACGGTGATGCCCTACCTGAATGGGCTATCGCACGCAGCGCAGGCCATTGGCAGCGTCAATACCGTCATCCGCAGGCCGGATGGCAGCCTGGTTGGCGACAACACCGATTACTGGGGCTTCGCGCGCCTGCTGGGCGACGCGGCCCCGTTTCGTGGCCGCAAGGCGCTGGTGCTGGGCAGCGGCGGCTCCTCCCGCACGGTGCAGGCTGTGCTGCGGGACGCTGGCATCCCCTATGTGGTCATCTCCCGCGGCGGGGAAAACAATTACGCAAATGTGCATACCCACCGGGATGCTGCGTTGATTGTCAACACCACGCCGGTGGGCATGTACCCCCATGCCGGGCAGAGCCCGCTGCCGCTGGGCGGCTTCCCCGATTGCCGGCTGGTGCTGGACCTCATCTACAACCCGCATCGCACCGCCCTGCTGCTGGAGGCCGAAAGCCTGGGCATCGAAAGCCGCAATGGCCTGCTGATGCTGGCCGCCCAGGCCGAGCGCGCGGCGCAGCTGTGGGGCCTGTCGCC
>CALNAU010000035.1 GCA_937874275.1 uncultured Clostridia bacterium
GCAGTTGTTTGAAGGAACGACCATAGCGCGAATCGCTTTTTTCAGCAGGCCCTAGTTATTGATATTATTGTATTTGCCAATGATTGCCTTGAGGCAATTCACATCGTTGAGATACCATAAACAGCGCCTGTCCTTGCCAAGAACTATTGGGAATAGTATATTGAAGTGGCAATCTGTTCAAGTGAAAGAGGTAAACCAGAGTGACGGAACACAAGCTACAACGTACCAGGATGCCAGAGTATCTAGGGCTCTTGTTTCTATGCTTATGCTTTCTTTTGTTATGCATGGTTTTGTCCGATGCTTCAAAGCACATTCTGGATGGAGATACATCTGGGGAATTGGCTTTGGCAAAGTTGTTAACAAGGGAAAATGCAATCATAAGTAGTAATTGGTACTATTCCACTGAATTGCGTGTGCTAAACACGCAGTTGGTTTATGCGCCACTATTTAGGGTTTTTGAGAATTGGCGCACAGTCCGCACTGTTGGAGCCATTCTTCTCAATATTTTGTTGGTTGCATCATACCTTTTTATGATGAGACAAACAACCGTGAACAAAGCGTCCCGACTCTTCTCCGCGGGTTTATTAATGACGCCGCTGAGCGTTGCGCAAGCCCGAATTATCAATGTACACACATACTATATCCCGCATATTGCAATTGGTTTTTTGCTAATTGGATTAGTGCTAAAATATGCAAGAAAACCAGCTGAGAATGGTTTGGTAACCATCCTTCTCTTTTTGATACTAAGTTTTTTGAGTGGCCTCGGCGGAATAAGACAATTGATGGTTACCCTCGCTCCTTTAACATTGACCCTAATCATCCGCTCCCTCTTCTGCAAAAACGAAAACACCTCAACTTTGATGCTCGGCACGCTTTCCCTGTTGCGCAATAAAACCTTGTTGCTTAGTATGTATGGGGTTGCCGCCAATATGATTGGCGTTATCGTTAATTTGGCAATATTGAAAAGACTTTATTCTTTCGGCGACCAAATAACCACGTCTTTCGCCGAGTTCTCACTTCAACGCGGAGTGGATGTGTTCAACTCCTTGTTGCGCCTGTTCGGATTCCGCCAAGGAAGCAGATTATTCTCACAAATGGGCATTCTATCCTTAGTTGCTGTTACACTTCTGATACTTTTTTTGTTTTTCTGCATTCGTAGCATGCTTCTCTGTCAACGGGAACGAGAGATTCTCGTTCAGCATGCTTCTGCAAATTTTCTCTGGCTCTTTTTTGCTTCTAGTTTCCTTGTTAACACTTTTATTTTTACGCTTACTGATGCCTTCTTTTTTGAGCTATATTACCTGCCAGTCATCATTTTTGTTGTTCCCCTTACAGCGACGCTACTGGATATAGAAACCACTCCTGCGAAAGGATATCAAAGGCTTATCGGTTGGTTTGTTGCGGCCAGTATACTTGTTGGCGGACTGTATAACATTCACTTTCTAACGCAACGTCCACGAGCGGGAAGTATTACCAAGTATGGTGGCCTGACCTATGACAACATTAATTTGGCGGACGATCTAAGACCCGCATTAGAGTTCATCGAAATGAATGGCTATTGTTATGGGTATGCTACATTTTGGCATGCCAATGTCATCAGGGAACTGAGCAATGGAAATATAGTCTGCACAGGTATTCATTTCCCCGAAGTAACAATTTACCCCTGGCTATTAGAGAAAAAGGAAGCAGAGCCAATGTTGGATCGAGGACCGAGTTTTCTACTTCTCAGTACTGAGGAGTACCGCAGAAACCCTAACCATGCGCTTTATCAACGCACAATTGCACCAGTAATGAGCTCGACCAATCCAAATGACACGAATCACAATGGGCAAGGCGGCATGGTTTCTTATTCCGACCGGTCTTTTGTGGTCATCGTATTTGAGGATGATAATGAAGTTCAACAAATGCTTCACAATCGATAATAAGTGCCAGTTAGAAGTTGAGTACATACTTTGTAAGTAAATTCAGCCATCATAGAAATATATTTTAGATTAACGTAAATTTTCGTCATCACAGTTGCTCAAATGCTTTTGCCGGATTCGCTCTATATACTACAACTGGGATAAAAGCATTATTCCAACATTGGATTAATAGAAGCGATTATTGTACGCAGGATTCGAAAAGGCCGCCCCATATTGGAGGCGGCCTTTGGGGTAAGTGGGGGCGTTATTTTGCGCCCTTCACCATATCAGCCAGCTGGGCAAAGCCCTGGGCATCATTAACAGCCATATCGGCCAGCATCTTGCGGTTCACTTCCACCTGCAGCTTTTTGAGGCCGTTGATCAGCGTGGAGTAGTTGAGGCCGTTGATGTGGGCGGCCGCGTTGATGCGGGTGATCCACAGGCGGCGGAAATCGCGCTTGCGCAGCTTGCGCCCGATGTAGGCGTAGCGCAGCGAGCGGCGCACCTGCTCGCTGGCGGCGCGGTACTGCTTGGACTTGCTGCCATAGTAGCCCTTGGCCAGCTTCAGATACTTGCGGCGTTTTTTATGGGCGTTGACTGCCCTCTTGACACGTGCCATGAGATATTCCCTCCTATTACGGCCTGTTTACTTTGAAATCAAGGAACGGATGGTCGCGGCCTCCGCCTTGTTGGTCAGGATGCCGCCCATACGCAACTGGCGCTGACGCTTGGTCACCTTCTTGGTCAGAATGTGGTTGCGGTTCATCTTCCTATGTTTCACCAGGCCGCTTTTCGTCAGGGAAAAACGCTTGGATGCGCCGCGATGGGATTTTTGCTTGGGCATGGAAAAGTTCCTCCTTCCGGTTCATCATCAGGGCTGCGGTGTGGCTGCCTCGTTCTGTTGGGGTTTGGCACCGCGCTCTACCTTGGTGTTTTTTTCGGTCTTGGGGGCCAAGATCATAATCATATGCCTGCCCTCCAGCAGCGGTCTGCGCTCGACCACCGCGATGTCCTTGGTGCGCTCGGCAAAGTCGTTCATCACCTTCAGGCCGATTTCCGAGTGGGTAATCTGCCTGCCGCGAAAGCGGATGGTAACCTTGACCTTGTCGCCGGCATTGAGGAACTTGATCGCGTTTCTGGCCTTGACCAGCACGTCATTCTCCTCGATGGTGGCAGAGAGCTGCACTTCCTTGAGGGAGACGGTTTTCTGGTTCTTGCGCATCTCCTTCTCGCGTTTGGACTGTTCGAAGCGGTGCTTGTCGTAGTCCATCAGCTTGCAGACAGGGGGCTTGGCGTTGGGGACAATCTGCACCAGATCCAGCCGCTGGTCTTCGGCCAGCTGCATGGCGGCCTGCGTGGGCATGATGCCCAGCTGCGCGCCGTCAGCGCCGATGACGCGAACCTCTCTGTCGCGAATGTCCTCGTTGATCCTTAGCTCGTGATTGATGTCCTTTCACCTCCGGAAAAATAAAATTGGCGGGCATTGCTACCCGCCAATCATGGTGATTTGGTGTTTGGTTACCTTGAAGAACGAATCCGCAAGGTGAGAAGCGGGCGCTTCTGCTTTACGCAATGTTTATCATACATCAAAGCGCCCATTGCTGTCAAGGGTTTTCGCGCAAGTTGCGGGGAAAACCGGGCAACTTGTCAGAACTTGCCCATCAGCCCGCCGGGTTCTCGCCGTTGGGGGCTTCGGTGGCTTCGGGGCTGTCGCCCTCGGGCACGGCCTGCAGGCCTTCCAGCTCGGGCTGGTCATCGGCGGGCTCGGCGGCCTTGGCGGCATCCGTGGCGGCTTGGATGGCTTCCTCGTTGTAGACGATGGGGTATTCCGTCTCCCAGGTGGCCATGGCCTCGGTGAAGGCGGTATTCTCGCGCACAGCGCGCAGATAGTCGGTAATCTCGGTGCGGATGGCGTCGGTCATCACCAGGCCGGAGGGCACATCGCGCAGGTACTTAAGGATGTGGATGCCGCTGGTGCCCAGCACCGGGTCGCTCACATCGCCCACCTGCTGCATCTTGTCGGAGAAGGCGGCCGCGGTGAACACGGGATCCCAGATGACGGACTCGCGGTTGACGTTGTAGCCCTGGGCCAGGTGGGTGGCATCCTGCATGCCGGGATCCTGGCCGTACTCCTGGATAAGGGCCTCAAAGCTCTCGCCGTTGGCAATCCTGCCATAGATGGCGTCTATGTCGGCCTTGCGGGAGTCGATGGCAGCCTGGCGGGCTTCGTTCACCATCTGCTGGGTCACGGGCTCGGCGGGCACCTGGGTGGCTGTAGCTGTGGGCTCGGCGCTCTGTTCGGCCCCTGCCTCCGGCTGCGTCATCTCGCTGCCTTCGTCGCTCTGCTGCTCCTCATAGGTGGATTGCAGGCGGTTGTAGGTCTCCAACAGCTCGGGGTCGGGCTGCAGCAAAATGTGAATGATGCCGCGATAGCCTTCGGGCGTGTACCAGCTGGGCTGCTGGTTGAAGTAGGTGTTGTATTCATAGGCCATGATGTTGTTTTCGTAGTTCTGCTGATAGGCGGCGCCAAACTGCTCAAAGGCCGCCTGAATCTCTTCCTCAGTGGGCTGATAGTCGCCCACCAGGTGCGCGGTCAGCCGGTCGATGGCGGCGCGCTGGCGGAAGTTGCTGGTCAGCGTCTCCAGGGAGTAGTTCTGGGCGGCGTAGAACTCCACCGCCTGCTGGCGCAGCTGGGCGCGGGCTTCCTCGGTATCCTCAGGCAGGTAGTAGCTTACATAGCTGTCCAGCCCCTCGTTCCACTGCGCCTCGGCCTCAGCCTGGAAGGAGGCCTCCTCCTCAGGGGTGTACTGGTCAAAGCCCATGTCCTTGATCTTCTGCTGCAGCATGTGCTGCTGCACCACGAACTGCGTCGCCTGACGGTAGTCTGTGGCCTCGGTGATGTAGTTGGTAATCTGCGGCAGGATGACATCCACCTCGCTCTTGAGGATGTCCACGCCGTTGAAGGTGGCCAGCACCGGCACATCGGCTGGGGCCGCGCTTTCCTGAACGGGGGTCACGCTCTCCTGAGCGGGCGCTGCGCTCTCCTGCGCGAGAGCGGCGATACCGCTGAGGGCCAGCATGCCGACCAGCAGCAGGGCAATGATTTTCTTGAACATGTTGCTTCCTTCCTTACGCTCCCGATCAAGTCGGGTAATGGTTTATTATCGCATAGCGCCACCGCCCTTGGCAAGGAAAGCGGCGCGAATACCCCTGATTTAACACCTTGTACATATTGCCGTCATCAGCGCAGCACCGCGATGTGCGTTGGCGCATGCTTGCTGCGGGTTGTGAGCAGGGGGCCTTCGCCCATGCCGGTTAATGCCTCGGCGGATAGCCGCTCCCCCGGTACCGCCAGCGGCACACCGGGCGGGTAGCAAATGGCATACTCCGCACATACGCGCCCCTGGGCCTCCCGCATTGGCACCAGCTGCCAGGGCAATGCCAGCGCCTCGCCGGGCGTCATCACCGCCTCCGGTTGGGGCAGCGTGCCCTTATGCCGCATCGGCGCTTCGCACAACCCCTTATCCACCTCCCGCAGCGCCGCGGCCAGGCGCAGCAAGGTGTCCGCTGTATCCCCCATGCCGGTCATGGCCAGGGCAGTGTTGGGCCCCGCGGCCTCCAGGTCGATGCCATACCGCGTACGCAGCGTATCGTGCAGCGCGTAGCCCGTGATGTCCGTCCCCGCGCAGGAGAGCATCAGCTTGCCCGGGTCCATGCCCCAAACAACCTCCTGCGCAATCGCCGGGGTGAGCAGCCGCAGTTGCCGCAGCGCTGCTGTCCGTTCCGCAAACGCTTCCAGCGCCTGCCGCCATGTGGCAAACAACGGCGGCCCCTCTTGCTCCAGCAGCCGCAGGCAGCCATCGATGGAAGCCATCAACAGGTAGGATGGGCTGCTTGTCTGAAACACATCCAGCTGCTCGGCCAGGGCCTCGCCCACGGCCTCTGTGGCGGCATGCGCCAGGCCGGTCTGGGTGAGGGAGGGCAGCGTCTTGTGCAGGCTGTGCACCACGATGTCAGCGCCGCAGGCCACCGCGCCCTCGGGGAATCCCCCGCCGAGCCCCAGGTGTGCGCCGTGGGCCGCGTCCACCAGCACCCGTATCCCCGCTTCGTGAGCCAAATTGACCAGCCGGGGCAGGTCGCTGAGGATGCCTTCGTATCCAGGGCAGGTCAGCACCAACAGCCGGGCATCCGGGTGCGCGGCCAGCGCGGTGCGCAGCAGGTCGGGCGTTACCGATCCCCAGGCGTCAAACCCGGGTACTTGTGGCGGGTACAGGTAGGCGGGGGTCAGCCCGCACAGCGCCACGCCATGGTAGACCGACAGGTGGCTGCCCCGCTGCATCAGCACCTTGTCGCCCGGGCGGGTCAGCGCGCGCATACCGGCCAGAATGCCCGCCGTGCTGCCGCCCACCAGGTAGAAGCTGCGCGCGGCGCCCCACAGCCGGGCCGCCCGCGCCATGCCCTCCCGCAAGATTCCCTCCGGCGCGTGCAGGTTGTCAAAGCCCTCTATCTCCGTGATATCCAAATCGGCCCGCAACGCGCGCAGGTACGGCGCCAGGTCAGCCTGCCGCTTGTGCCCGGGCATGTGCATGGGCAGCCTGCCGGGCAGTTCACGGGCCAATTTGTCATACAGGGAGTCGGTCATGGTGCTCCTTATAAAACGCGTGCCGAAACGCTTGTCTCGGCACGCGGGTTGCGATGCGGTTCAGTTGCCGCCTTCCACCAGGAGGGAGGATGCCTCCGGGCTGGTGGTGGGCGCCGGGGTCATCGGCACATCTTCCGTCACGGTCAGGGGGCCGGCGGTCGGCTGGGCTGCTGCCTGGGCATCTGCCTGCGCCTGGGCGTACAGGTGCTCCAGCGTCTGCTTGGTGGCGTTGCCGCCGCCGCGCAGGCTGTTGGCCCGCTGGTAGGCGCGCACGGCGTCGCGCGTTCCCTCGCGGTACTGACCGGTCACCGTGCCCTGGTAGAGACCCAGCTCCTTCAGGCGGCTCTGCAGCCAGAACACATCCTCGCCCTCGCTGCCAATCTTCAGCTCGCGCAGCTCGCTCTGCGGCGTGACCGCGCTGTTGTAGACGGGCGCCTGCGTGGGCTCCGGCGTGGCGTTGTGGATGCCCGCCCTCTCGTTGAAACTGCCGGGGCGGTGGGCATGCTTGAGCTCGGGGTCCAACAGCCCATCCTCGTGAATCCATACCTCCACGCCCTGGCCCAGGTTGTCGTAGATCCATTTGGCATCCTGTATCGTCAGGCGGATGCAGCCATGGCTGGCTGTCTTGCCCAGCCGGTTGACCGAGCGCATGTTGATGCGCCGGTCGGAGCCATACAGGAAGGAGTGGAAGGCGATGCTGTTGTTGATTTTGGTCCAGTACTGGGCCAGGCCGCCGCCCCACGTGGGGAACTCGGCCCAGCGCGCGGTGCGGCCGCTGAGCGTCCAGGTGCCCACGTCGCTGGGGAAGCTGGGCGTACCGGTGGACGCGGTGAAAATCTTGTACAGGTCGGTGAACTCCTGGTTGGCATCCCGACGGAAAATCTTAATCAGCTGGTTGGCCACGTCCACCTCCACAAAGTAGGGGATGGGCGTGGGCTCGGGCGTGGGGCGGGGCGTGTTGTTGGGGTAGACCACATCGGCGGCGAACAGCGCAGCCCAGGTCTCCTCCCCCACAGAGCCGTCATCGGCCAGACCGTTTTGCTTCTGAAACTCCTTCACCGCGGCCTGGGTGTGCTTGTAGTAGCCGCTGGTCACCTTGCGGTCGAAGTAGCCCAGGTACTCCAGCTGCCGCTGCACCGTCTCCACGCCCTTGCCCGTGCTGCCGTACTGCAGCTTGCCGGGGTAGGCTGTGTTGGGCGCCTGTGTCGGCGGCGGCACCGGGGTGGGCGTGGCCGCGGGATCGGGGGTGGGCATCACGATGTCATCGCTGTACAGCCGCTGCTGGGTGGGCACATCCGCCCGGCCTGTGCTGTCCATGCCATTGTCCTTTTGAAAGTTGCTGATGGCTGCGGTGGTGCCGTCCAGGTAGCTGCCCGACACCTTGCCCCAGTAGTAGCCAAGCTCGCTCAGCCGCGTTTGCAGCGCCTTCACATCCTCGCCGCGGTCGCCCTTCTTGAGCGGGCGGTAGGCATCGCCGTAGATGATGTCCAGCGTCTCCAAGTCCGCGTTGCCGGTGGCCTTGAGGCCATACGCCTCCTGCACCGCTTTGACAGCGCGCTCGGTTTGCGCGTAATAGTTGCCGGTCACAGGGCCGTTATAGTACAACAGCTCCCGCAGACGGGTCTGCAGCGCCTTGACGTCATCGCCCCGGTCGTCTCTTTTGAGCGCCCGGGCTTCGCTGGTCACGATGACGGCATCCTGCGGGCCTTCCTCATCCAAAGGAATGGACTCCGCCAGGCCGGGCAACGCAAGCAGGGCCAGCAGCAGAACCAATACCACCAAAAAGCTTCGCTTCATGTAATCCCTCTCCTCTATGGTCGGCCCTTAGTGTAATAGTTTCGACACACATTTGCAAGGTATTATCATGTAAAGTTTTACATTTCTTCATAAGATATCATGAAAAACCTCCCGCATGTCGGCGGGAGGTTCGCAGGGGGCGATGATTGGGCTTCGTTACTCTCCGTGTTCAGGCTTCTTTTTCCTCCGCAGCCAGCTTCTTTCCGCACAGCACGCCCATCATGGAGGCCATCATCAACCCGCGCGTCCAGCCGCTGGAGTCGCCCAGGGCGTAAAAGTTGCGGATGTTGGTGTTGAGCTTGTCATCCATCTTGACGCGGTTGGAGTAAAACTTGAGCTCCGGCGAATACAGCAGCGTCTCCCTGGCGGCGAAGCCCGGCACCACCTCATCCATGGCGTGGATGAAGTTGACGATGTTGGTCATCGCGCGGTAGGGCATGGCGGCGGTAATATCCCCCGCCACGGCGTCGGGCAAGGTGGGGCGCACGTTGGTGCGCAGCAGCTCCTTCTCCCAGGTGCGCTTGCCGTCCAGAATGTCGCCGAAGCGCTGCACCAGAATCTGCCCGTTGGCCAGCATGTTGGTCAGCTCGCCAATCTTCTGCGCGTAGGCAATGGGCTGGTTGAAGGGGTAGTTGAAGTTGTGGGAGCTGAGGATGGACAGGTTGGTGTTCTCGGACTTCCTGTCCTTATAGCTGTGGCCGTTGACCACAGCCAGGTCATTGTCGTAGTTTTCCTGGCTGACAAAGCCGCCCGGGTTCTGGCAGAAGGTGCGCACCCTGTCGCGGAACGGCCTGGGGTAGCCAACCAGCTTGCTCTCGTACAGCGCCTCGTTGACCTCCTCCATCACCTCGTTGCGCACCTCCACCCGCACGCCGATATCCACGGTGCCGGGCTGGTGGGCAATGTGGTGCTCCTCGCAGATTTTCTCCAACCAGTCCGCGCCGCGCCGGCCGGTGGCCACCACGGTGGTATCGGCCAGGATTTCCATTTCGCCGCCGCCCACAGCCTCCTCCACCAGCACGCCCAGGCAGGCGCCATCCTCCAGCAGCAGGTTGGTGCAGCTGTGGCAGAAGAGTATCTCCACCCCATGCTCGGTCAGGTATTGCTGGATGGCGCCATAGATGTCCTGCGCCTTCTCGGTGCCCATGTGGCGGATGGGGCAATCCACCAATTTGAGGCCCGCGCGGATGGCACGGGTGCGGATGTCCTTGATTTTATCCGTGGCTTCCAGCCCCTCCACGTGGTGGTCGGCGCCGAAGTCCAGGTAAATGGCATCCGTATAATCAATCATTTCCTGCGCGAATTTCTCACCAATCAGCTCGGGCAGCTGGCCGCCCACCTCGTGGGAAAGCGACAGCTTGCCGTCCGAAAAGGCGCCCGCGCCCGAAAAGCCCGTGGTGATGTGGCAGTAGGGCTTGCAGTTGATGCAGCGCCCGGTTTTTCCCTTGGGGCAGCGCCGCCGCTCAATGGGCGAGCCCTTTTCCACCATGACAATACGCTTCTTGCTGCCGCGGCGCAGCAGCTCCAACGCGGTAAAAATGCCAGCCGGGCCGGCACCGATGATGACTAAATCACAGCGCATGAATATTCCTCCGATTTGTATCTGCCTGATACTTGGTCATTCTAAGCGAGTGCCCGCCGGAAGTCAACAACGCGCCGCCCGGCAGGGCGAGAGGACGCGCCGCCACGATGGTTCCCAGGCCTGCCCGGGTGTGGTAGAATCAGGTACGCATATCGATACACACGGAGGAACCCGGGATTGACTTTTGATGACAAGCGGCTTAACAAATACCTGGCGGACAACGGCTTTTGCTCCCGCCGGGAGGCCGACAGGCTGATTGAGGCGGGCAAGGTGACGGTTGACGGGCGCGTGGCCGCCATTGGCGAGCGGGTGGGGCCCGGCGCGCGCGTGATGGTGGGCAAGCAGCCCATCGGCGCCACGGGCGATACCGTGTACCTGGCCTTCAACAAGCCGGTGGGCCTGGTATCAACCACCGACCCGCGCGAACCCGACAACATCGTCAGCTACATCAACTACCCGACCCGCATCTACCCCATCGGCCGCCTGGACAAGGACAGCGAGGGGCTGATTTTGCTGACCAGCGACGGCAATATCGTCAACCGCATCCTGCGCGCCGAAGGGCGGCACGAGAAGGAATACGAGGTGACCGTCGACCGCCCCGTCACGCCGGACTTTCTGGACCGGATGAGCAAGGGCGTGCCGGTGCTCAACCAGGTCACGCTGCCGTGCCGGGTGCGCAAGACGGGCACCAACTCCTTCAACATCATTCTGGTGCAGGGGCTCAACCGCCAGATTCGCCGCATGTGCGAGTACCTGGGCTACCGCGTCACTCACCTGCGCCGCATCCGCATCATGAACATCCTGCTGGGCCGCATGCGGCCGGGCACCAGCCGGTCGCTGACCAAAGGCGAGCTGGACACCCTGCACAGGACCCTGAATGAGACATCCCCGCGCGGCGGCAACAGGCGCTGACCCCTGCACCCGCAGTGGCGGGTGCGCTGCACCGATCGCTACAACAACAAGGGAGGACATCCAGATGGTACAAAAAGCTGACGGCATGAACTACGCGCCCAAGGGCAAGACCGCGCCGGTGGTCAAACCCGGGGAATTTGCCATCGCCGCCGCGGCGCTGGATCACGGCCACATCTACGGCATGTGCAACGGGCTGACCGAGGCCGGTGCGCAGCTGAAGTATGTGTGGGACCCGGACCCGGCCAAGGTGGCCGCCTTTCAGAAAGTATTCCCCCAGGCGCAGGCCGCGCGCAGCCTGGACGAGGTGCTGGGCGACCCCGCCATCAAGCTGGTGGCCTCGGCCGCGGTACCCTTCAAACGCTGCGGGCTGGGCATGCAGGTGATGGACGCGGGCAAGGACTACTTCACCGATAAGGCGCCCATGACCACCCTGGCCCAGCTGGCCGACGCCAGGCAGAAAGTGCAGCAGACCGGGCGCAAGTACATGGTGTATTACTCCGAGCGCCTGCACGTGGAAAGCGCGGTGTACGCTGGCGAGTTGATTCAAAAGGGCGCCATTGGCCGGGTGGTGCAGGTACTGGGGCTGGGCCCGCACCGGCTGAACGCGCCCTCCCGTCCCGCCTGGTTCTTTGAAAAGGAGGCCACCGGCGGCATCCTGTGCGACATTGGCAGCCATCAGATTGAGCAGTTCCTCTATTTCTCCGGCGCCAAGGACGCCACCGTCACCCTGGCCCGCACCGCCAACCACAACCACCCGGAACACCCCCAGCTGGAGGACTTTGGCGAGTGCGCGCTGGTGGCCGACAACGGCGCGTCCGACTACTTCCGCGTGGACTGGCTCACGCCTGATGGGCTGAGCACCTGGGGCGATGGCCGCGCGGTCATCCTGGGCACCGAAGGCTACATCGAGCTGCGCAAATATGTGGACGTGGCGCGCGATAAGGCAGGCGATCACCTGTTCCTGGTAGACATAAAGGGCGAGCACTACATGCCCCTCGCCGGCCAGGTGGGCTTCCCCTACTTTGGCCAGCTGATCCTCGACTGCCTGCACCGCACTGAAAACGCCATGACCCAAGCCCATGCCTTCAAGGCGGCAGAGCTTTGCCTGAAGGCGCAGGAACTGGCCGACAGCGTCCGGTAGACAAAACGGTTGCCCAAAGGGATGCGCGGCGCGGACAAACGCCGCCTATATGCCGTCTCTCGCCCGCTTCGCCTTGACAAACGGAGGCCTTTCCCCCCACAATGATAGAGTGGGTAATGTTTGTTTGCCCCAATCTCACCGGCGTCAGGCCGGGAAAGGTCGTTATGTATGAGAAAAACCAAGATTGTCTGCACGCTGGGCCCGGCATCCAACACCTATGACACCATCAAGGCGCTCGCCCTGGCAGGCATGAATGTGGCACGCTTCAATTTTTCACACGGCACGCAGGACAGCCACCTGGAGACCTTCCGCATCGTCAGCCGCGTACGCAACGAGCTGCACCTGCCCATCTCCACGCTGCTGGACACCCGCGGCCCGGAAATCCGCCTGAAAACATTTGAAAACGGCCCCATCACCCTCAACATCGGCGACCCCTTTACCCTGACCACGCGCGATGTGCCGGGCGACCAAGGCATCGTGTCCATCACCTATGACGGCCTGCCCCACGACCTGCAGGACCAGACCCGCATTTTGATTGATGATGGCCTGGTGGAGCTGCAGGTGGAAAGCAAGACCGATACCGATATCATGACCCGCGTGGTATCCGGCGGGCAAGTCAGCAGCCGCAAGGGCGTCAACGTGCCGGGCGTGCGCTTCTCCATGCCCTACATCAGCGAGTCTGACCGGGCGGACATCCTGTTTGGCATCCGCACCGGCTTTGACTATGTGGCCGCCTCCTTTGTGCGCGGCAAGGAGGATGTGGAGACCATCCGCCGGCTACTGGACGAAAACGGCGGCAAGCATGTGCGCATCATCGCCAAGATTGAAAACGCCGACGGCGTCGCCCACATTGATGAAATCACCGCCGCCTCCGACGCCGTGATGATTGCCCGCGGCGACATGGGGGTGGAGATTCCCTTTGAGGAGATTCCCATCATCCAGAAACGCATCATCAAGGCGGCCTCCATGGCCGGGCGGCAGGTCATCACCGCCACCCAGATGCTGGAGAGCATGGTGAACCACCCGCGACCCACCCGCGCCGAAATCACCGACGTGGCCAACGCCATCTATGACGGCACCAGCGCCACCATGCTGTCGGGCGAGACCGCCAGCGGCAAATACCCGGTGGAGGCGGTGCTCACCATGTCGCGTATCGCCGAGCGGGCCGAGAACGACATCCACTACCGCAAGCGCTTTTTTGAGCGCAGCGTGGATGAGGTCAACGCCACCATCACCGACGCGATTTCCCACGCCACCTGCCTGATCGCGCTCAACATGCATGCGGCCGCCATCATCACCGTCACCAAGTCCGGCACCACGGCCAAGATGATCAGCCGCTTCCGCCCGGATATGCCCATCATCGCCTGCACGCCGGAGGCCTCCACCTACAGGCAGCTGAGCCTCAGCTGGGGCGTCACCCCCATCATCATCGCCGAGGAGCGGGTGACCGACGTGCTGTTTGAGCAGGCGGTCAGCGCCTCCCTGGATACCGGCCTCATCAAGCCGGGCGACCTGGTGGCCCTCACGGCGGGTGTACCGCTCACCGTCAGCGGCACCACCAACCTCATCAAGGTGCTCACCGTGCCTGCGTGAGCAGGCGCTGGTGGAGCCAAATCCCTTGGACATGGCCGAGGCCATAAGCCGTTTGACGGCCACCACGACACCCTGCAAGATATAATACTGTCACATATTTCCTGCCGCCGGACATCCGGCGGTGTTTTTATGGACGGACGAAAGATACTTTTCGTCGGCACCCATCGGCCCCCTTTGCCCCCTTCAAGATTTGGCAGCGCGTTTGGTTCGGGACCAAAAGGTCGCAGGTTCATGATTTCACCGGCCCCCTATCCATTTCAACGTCCCTGATGCCCCTGATGTCCCTCACAAACAACGATTGACCGTGAATACCCTACAGAAAGAAAAGCAATAATCTTTTCTTTCTGTAGGGTATTTCTTCCTTCAGGGGATTGATGTTATTGGCAAAGAGGGTTGAGGGACATCAGGGGCATCAGGGTCATCAACAACACAGGAGGGACATCAGAAACGGTTATCATACGGGGGCCGATGAAATGGATAGGGGGCTGAAGTGGTTCAGCAATCCGTCAGGTGCGAATTTTCAGGTGCTCATCCAGGCTGCCATCATCCTGGAACACATGAAAATCCTCCATCCGCAGGGTGACGGCATCGCCGGGGGCGTAGCGGCCGTACTGGCGGCCGTCGGAAATCACCCGCAGGCTAACCTGGCCCAGGCGGACGCGCCAATCGGTGGTATCGCCCAGGTAGTACTTTTTGTCTACCGTGCCGTGCAGCCCCTCGCCGCCCTGGGGCAGCATGCTGATGTTCTGCGGGCGCACGGCCACCTCCACCGGGCCGCGCTTGTCGCCCGCATAGGGCAGGTACTGCTCCACATCGCGCAGGTGGATGCGCCCATCCTCGGCTGTGCCCTTCAAAAACTCCACCTTACCCAGGAAGTCGGCCACAAACTGGTTGCTGGGCTGGTTGTAAATCTCCTCCGGGCTGCCGCTTTGCTGCACCACGCCGCGGTTGATGAGGAAGATGCGGTCGCTCATGGCCATGGCCTCGGTCTGGTCGTGGGTGACATACACCACGGCGATGCCCAGGCTCTGCTGGATTTCCTTGATTTCAAAGCGCATGGATTCGCGCAGCTTGGCATCCAGGTTGGATAGCGGCTCATCCAGCAGCAAAAGCATGGGCTCGGCCACCAAAGCGCGGGCAAGCGCCACGCGCTGCTGCTGGCCTCCGGACAGCTGGTTGGGGAAGCGCTGCGCGTACTGTGACAGGTGCACGATATCCAGCACCCGGGCCACGCGGCGCTCCACCTCCTGCTTGCTGACGCGCTTGATGGTCAGCGGGTAGGCCACATTGTGAAACACATCCATGTGCGGCCACACGGCATAGCTTTGAAACACCATGCCCATGTTGCGCTTCTCCGGCGGCACAAAGGACTTGTCGCCGGATACCAGCGTATCGCCGATATAGATTTCGCCGGTGGTGGGCCGCTCAAACCCGGCAATCATGCGTAGCATGGTGGTTTTGCCGCAGCCCGAGGGGCCCAGCAGGGTCACAAACTCGCCCTCGTGGAATACCTCGCTGAAGTTCTGCAGCACGGTGTTGTCGCCAAAGGACTTGCTGACGTTTTGAATGGTTACGGCAGGCATAGCGTATTCCTTTCCTATATGGAGAATTCGCCGCGCGTCAGGCGGTTGAGGAGCATGTTGAGCAGCACCACCACCATCAGGATGCCAAACGCCATCGCGCAGGCCTGCGGCTGGCTGGTGTATGTCCAGTATTCGTACAGCTGAAAGCCGATGGTCTTGGTGGTGTTGGAGTACAGCAGCGTGGTCATGGACAGCTCATAGAAGCAGGGGATGAAGATGAGGAACCACCCCGCCGCGATGGAGGGGAAGATGAGCGGCCCGGTGATGCGACCCATGGTCTTGAGCCACCCGGCGCCCGAAATGGTGGAGCTTTCTTCCAGCGACACGTGTATCTGACTCATGGCTGATACCACCGTGCGCATACCCATCAGCAGGTACTTGATGAGGTAGGCCACGATGAGGATGTAGGCGGTGTTGTAGATGTTGACGCCGTACCCGCCCTGCATGGTCATGATCAACCCCAGCGCGATGACCACCGACGGCGTGCCCGAGCCCAGCGTAATCAGGAAGTCCGGCAGGCGGCGGCCCTTGATGCGGGTGCGCTGCAACAGGTAGCTCATGGTGCAGGCAATCAGTATGCCCACCGTGGCCGCGATGGAGGCGAAAACGAGGCTGTTTTTGAGGCTGGTCAGCGTCTCCCCGCGGGAGAAGATGGTCTCCCACTGGCCAAGGGTGAAGTTGCCGGGCTCGAGCACCGACTTGCCCACGTCAATTTTAAACGATGTGGTGAGGATGGTGGTGAAGGGAATCAGCACGATGATGATGGCCACCAGCGTCACCAGCGCGGTGAGCGGCTTGCGCCAGCTGCGCAGCTCCACAATGTTGGGGCGGGTGCTCTTGCCGGATACGGTGACGTATTGCTTTCTGGCCAGCACAAAGTCCGACAGGTACAGGATCAGCAGCGCCATCAGCATCAGGAACACGGCCAGGCCGGTGGCGTCGTTGAGGCCCTGGGTGCCACGGCCATAGTACTCGATGATGCGCGTGGTGACGGTGTGCACCTTGCCCGGCGCGCCGATGATGGAGGGGATGCCGTAGCAGCTGGCAGCGCTGACAAACACCAGCAGCGCGCCAGCGATGAGCGACGGCGTCATCATGGGCAATGTGACGCGGGCCACCGTGGTCAGCGGCGACGCGCCCGATACCCGGGACGCCTCCTCCAGGGAGGGGTCCATCTTCTCCATCGCGCGGGAGATGGTAATGAAGGCGTAGGGGAAGTAGAAGCTGGTCAGCACCCAAATCATGCCGCCCAGGCTGTACACGTTGAGGGGGCCTACGGCGGTGTTGAGGTTGAACAGGGCGCGCAGCGCCTGGTTGATGATGCCCACATTGGGGTTGAGCAGCCGCAGCCACGCCATGGCGCCCACATAGGGGGGCACCATGTAGGTGACCACAAACAGCTTGCGGAAAAACTTGCGCCCGTACAGGTTGGTGCGCCCCACCAGCCAGGCCAGCGGGAAGGCCAGCAGCGTGCCCAGCACCATGGTGGCCAGCGCCGCGATGATGGTGTTGGTCAGCGCGCCCCAGTTCATCTGATACTCGTACAGGCGGCGGAAGGTGTCAAAGCTGAATGTGCCATTGGGCGTGAAGGCCTTGACCACCAGGTGCATCATGGGCAGCAGCTGGAACACCAGCAAAAAGTCCAGAATCAGCAGGATGATAATCCACTGCACGTTCATCTGCCAGCTCTTTTGCGACCACATCAGCACCGCCAGCAGCAGCACGTCCAGCGCCAGCAGCACGCCAATCAGCAGTAGCGTGCGGCTGTTGCCGTAGACCCATTTCTCAAACAGGGTGCCCTGCCCCAGCGCCGCCGCCTGCGCCGCTTGCACACGGGGTGCGTTTTGCCGCAGGCTCTGGCGGAACTGGCTCTGCGTCTGCGCGCTGACCAGCAGCCCCTCGGCACTCTGGCCGGAGAGGAACATGCGCATCAGCGCCGGCATACGCTCAGCCTCGGGCAGGGCCGCGACCTGCGCCGCTAGCGCCGCATCGGCCACCTGCTCCCCCGCCAGGGCCAGCGCCAGCTGGCGGCGGGCCTCCGTGCGCTGTGCCTCATCCTTGCCGCCAAGCGCCGTCAGCCAATCGGGGCTCAGGCGCCCCTCATCCACCGCGTACAGGGCGCGCAGCATGCGCAGCCGGGCGGTCAGCCGCTCGTCCTCGGGCAAATCAGCCGCAAAGCCAATGGCCGCCCCTTCGTTGTGGGCGATGCGCAGCGCCATCAGCTCTTCCATCAGGGCATCACGCGCCTCGCCCAACGGCTGACCGGCCTGCACGGCGCTCAGCAGGGCGACCAGCCGCTCGTCGGCCGGAGCATTTACCGCCTGCGCCGCTTCGTCCAGCACCTTGGCGTACAGGGGCGCCAGCAGGTCGTTGCTGTGCTGGGCGCGCAGCACGCGCTCCTTGTCCTCCAGCTCCAGGCGGGCTTCCTCGCTGGATACGTCCAGCAGGCTGTCCAGCAGCGGCGCGTAATCCACCGCCTGGCCGGTCTCGCCCGCGCGCGCCTGCATGACAGCCACATAGTCCTTGGCCGCGGCCAGCATCTTGACGCCGTTGACGCCCTCGGGCGTCAGCCCGTCCAGAATAGCCCTGCTCTGCGCCTCAGGCGATAAGGCGGGGTTCAGCGCCATGTCCTCGGGCGCTGCCTCCAGCAGCACCTCGGGCAGGCCGGCAAAATCCGCGTCCATGGCCGCCAGCTGCTCATGCAGCAGGCGCATCAGCGACAGCAGGCCCCGCCCGCTGTCCGCGAAGCGGGTGATGCGGCGGGTGCCGATGCCCTCGTTGAACAGGTCGGCCTTATCCTGGCGCAGCAGGGCGTCAATCTGCGGCTGCACCTGGGCGTCCAGCGCCTGCAGCTCTTCCAGTATCTGCGGGCGGCGCTGGGGCAACATGGCCGCCAGGCGCTCAATCAGCGCCTTGTAGGCGGGGATGCCCTGGGCCGTTTCGCCCCGGCTGAGCACATCCATGGCCGCCTGGGCAGGCTCGTAGCGCAGGCGGTCCGCCTCCGGCATCTGGCGCACCAAGGAGGCCAGCAGCTCCTGTTTGCGCTCATCATTCATGCGGGGCAGGTCGCCCGCCGTCTCGCCGCGGTAGAGCGCCGCGTACCATGCGTCCATCAGCAGGGCTTCGGCCTGGCGGCCAAAGGCTTCCTGTGCCTGCCTCGGCAGGGCGGCAACCAGCCTGGCATCCTCGCGGCCCAGCGTGTCCAGCTCGCGGGACAGGTCGAACACGGCGCCAAAACCCGCCTGGTCGTCATAGCCCGAGGCGGCAAATCGGCTCAGCCCGAGCAGGCTGACGGCAATCACCGCGCAGGCAAGCACCAGCGCGACGGCCAGCCCGGCCTTCACGCGCCTGGCCCGGCGTTTCAGCGTGGATGAAGATTCGTAGCTCACGGCATGCAGGCCCCCTGTGCGAATCATCTGATTGGGAAGGGGGGCCGGGCTTGAGGCCGGCCCCCCAGTGGGTCAAAGCGAAAAATCAGTTGGTGGTGACGTACTGCTGGAACTCGGTCTGGATTTCTTCGCGCATGGTGTAGCAGCGCACCCAATCCACGCCGATGTCGTTCTTGATGAGCTCCTCGGTGTCGATGCTGTCAAAGGGGATGGCCGTGCTGCCCTTGAAGACCGAGTGCATGTAGCCGGCCAGCACAAACTCCTGCCCGGCTTCGGACAGCAGCCAATCGGTGATGGCTTCGCAGGCGGCGGTGTTCATGTTGGCGCTGCGGTCGGCGGCCACGGTCATCACGGTGGACGGTATCAAAATCACGCCGTCCTCGGGGTAGATAACGCTCAGCTTGCTGCCATCCTCGTGGCGCTTTTTGAGCACGGACTCTTCCAGAATCATGATGGTTTTGCACTCACCGGTTTCCAGCTTGGCCAGCGCGGTGGAGCCGGACTCGATCATTACGTTGTTCTCGCCCAGCTTCTGGAAGTACTCGTAGCCGTACAGGTCGCTCAGCGCGGCCACGGCGGCCATGGTGGTGCCGCTGGTCAGCGGGTTGCCCATGGAAATCTGGCCCTTGAGGCTGCTGTCATAGGCAAAGTCATAGAAGGTCTTGGGCAGGTCCTCGGGCTTGTGCAGCTCCGGGTTGTAGGCCAGCACCATGTTGCACACGCGCACGGGGTACCAGTAGCCCTGCTCGTCATAGGGGAAGCGCAGCTTATCCGCGGCGTCGGGCAGCATGTAGGAGTGCAGCCAGCCGCCCTCCTTGAGCTCCAGCGAGTAGGCGGGCTCGGCCACCAGCATCATGTCGCAGTTGAGGCGGCCGGTCTCCATCTCGCCGGTTAGCTTCTGCTGCAGGGCGCCGGTGCCGCCGTAGAAGAACTCCACCTCCAGGTTGGGAAACTCCTTCTTCACGGCTTCGGCCATCATGTCAATGACAAACTGATACATCGAGGTGTAGATGACCACCTTGCCCGAAACCTCGGTATTGGCGGCCAGCGCGCCGGGGACGCTGAGCAGCATCACCATGCAAAGTACGGCAGCAATCCATTTCTTCATGTGGTTGTTTTCCTCCCTATTACGATGTGGTATCTATGTGCAATTATAGCATAGCCAACCCCAGTGTCAACGCCGACAAGGCAATTTATAGGTAGGGAATCATGTCGCTCAGCCGCTCAAAAACCAGGTCCGGCTTGGTGTCGGAGGCGGCCAGCATGGCGCGGTCGGTCTCGCCCGACAACACCAGTATGCCCGTCATGCCGCTGCGGCAGGCGGTCTCGATATCGGTATACAGCCTATCCCCCACCATGGCCAGGTGGCTGGCGGGCTGCCCGGTCAGCGCCAGGGCTTCGCGCACAATGCCCACGTTGGGCTTGCCGATGATTTCATCGGGCACGCGGCCGGTGCTGGCCTCAATAAAGGCGATGATAGCCCCGATATCGGGCGCGTAGCCGGTCTCGGTGGGGCAGTTGAAGTCAGGGTGCGTGGCGATGTAGGGCAGCCCGGCGCGCACATGGTCGCACACGGCGGTCATCTTGGCGTAGTCCAGCTCCGTATCGTAGGCGATGAGCACATAGTCCGGGTTTTGTTGCGCCATGGGCAGGCCCATGGCCTCGTATTCGGCCAGCAGGATGTGGTTGCCCAGCACATAGGCGCGCTGCCCGGGATACTGCCGCAGGCAGTGGCGCGCGGCGGCCTGGCCGCTGGTGAGCACCCGCAAAAACGGCTCGCCCACGCCCATGCGCTTAAGCTTTTCTACATAGTAGGAGGCAGAGCGGGAAGAGTTGTTGGTTAAGAACACCGCCTCCCGGCCGGTTTTTTTAAGCGCGTCCAGAAAATCCAGCGAGCCCGGCAGCAGCCGGTCGCCCAGGTAAAAGGTGCCGTCCATATCCAGCAAAAAACAGCGGACGCTTTGTAGCCGCTCCCTGATGACCGAGTCTTGCATGCACAGCCTCCCGGATGTTCGATTGATGTGCGTTCAGCCTACCATGCCCCCAGGGCAGCGTCAAGACGAGGCAAGCCCGCGACGCCACAATTGCGAACATTAAACATTCCAGATACAAATCCGTTCACTTTTTTCGCCAAAAAGGCATTGACAGCCGGGGTATCCCATGCTATGATTCGCCAGGTTCCAGAACGGCGCGGCAAGGGCTGTCTCCGGACACAACTGAACGCCAGCCACGCTGCACCGTCCGCTTTCCAGGGCGGCTTTTTTTTAGGTCGAAAATCGAAAGGAGAACGCGCATGGCAGAACAGGAAAGGATCTTAGGTTACCTCCCCGACGAGCGACCCACCACAGGAAAACTATTTCTCTACGCCCTCCAGCAGGTCATCGTCATGTTCCCGGCCACCGTCACCGTGGCCCTGATCACCGGATTCCAGGTATCCACCACCATCTTTGCCAGCGGCCTTGCGACCATCTTCTTCATCCTCATCACGGGGCGCAAAATCCCCATGTACTACGGCAGCTCCTTCGCGTACCTGACGGCCATCGCCAGCATGGTGGCGGCCGAGGGCACGGTGGAGCAGATTGACGCCTGGAAGTTGACCGGCATCCTGCCGCCGGAGCTGATCAGCTACGCCCAGTTCGGCATCATCTTCTCGGGCCTCATCTCCATCGCGGCGGGCCTGCTGGTGCGCTGGGGCGGCATGAAAATTGTGGAAAAGATACTGCCCCCCGCCGTCACCGGCCCGGTGGCCATGATTATCGGCCTGACGCTGGCCGGCAACGCCATGATGGACGCGGCACCCCAGGCCGGGCAGCCGCAGGTGGTATGGATCATCTCGCTGGTTACGCTGCTGTCCACCGTCATCTACTCGCGCAAATTAAAGGGCTTCCTGGGGCAGCTGCCGCTGCTGCTGGGCGCCTTGACCGGCTGCATCGCGGCCGTGCTGCTGCTTCTGATAGGCCAGGGCAACTTCTTCCGCCAGATCAGCCAGGCGGCGCTGGACGCCTCCAGCTGGAAGCTGGGCGACGGCAGCATCTTCGCGCTGCCCGCCTTCACTTTGCCCCGGGCCAACTGGGCGGCGGTTGCGGCCATCATGCCCATCGCCATCGCCACCATCCCGGAATCCACCGCCCACATCTACCAGCTGGACATCTACGTCAACGACCTGGCCCGCAAGAAGGGCAAGCCTGACTACGGCATCGACCGGATGCTGGACCGCAACCTCATCGGCGACGGCTTGTGCGACATGATTTCGGGCGCGGTAGGCGGCCCCGCCGGCACCAACTATGGCGAGAACATCTCCACCATGGCCATCACCAAGGTGTTCTCGGTGCCCGTCATGGCTGCGGCCGGCATCATCGCCATGATTATCAGCTGCTTCACGCCCCTCATCAAGGTCATCTACGGCATCCCGGTGGCCGTCATCGGCGGGCTTGAAATCTACCTGTTCGGTGCCATCGCCGCCCAGGGTATCGCCATCCTGATTGACAAGAAGACCTCCATGTTCGACTCCAAGAACATCGCGGTCATCGCCACCATCATGACCTTTGGCCTGGGCGTCAACTATGCCTTTGGCGGCAACATCAACTTCTTCGGCCTCAACGTGCCCGCCGTGGCCGGCGCCGCCATCCTGGGCATCATCCTCAACTTCATCCTGTCCATCGGCGAAAAGAAGGAGCCCGCTGTACAGCAGTAAGCCCTATCGTTCGATGGTGACCTCATGCCCCGCAATGATTCATTGCGGGGCATTGCTGAATGAAACGGCGTTGTGATACCATGCGGAGGAACGACCGACGAAGGGATGTGCGCCTATGCCGCTTCAGGATACGCTGTATTACCGCATTGTGGATGGCCGGCTGGAGGCAGTGGACGAGCAGCAGCTCGCCGCCCCCGGCCCGCGCGTGTGCTATATCGACCTGGCCGATGCCGAGCGCCTCAGCGCTGCGCTTGGCTTCAACGCCAAGCGGCTGACCGACTATGCGGCGGAGGAACCCCGATTCCGCAACAGCATTGACGTGTATGACGACCTGAGCGTGGGCCTGATGAACATCATCAACGTAGCCGACGTGGAAGGCCCCATGGACCGCATCGGCTTTCTCATCACCAAGGACGCGTTTGTGCTGATTAAAATTGTGGATCTGGACGATTCCGTCCGCGACATGTTTTTGCAGAATGTATCCCGCTTCCAAAACAGCGCGACGATGGAAAAGTTCATCTACGGCATCCTGGAGCGCCTGCTGGCGGGCAGCCGCAGGATGCTGGAGGACATGGAGCGCGACATCATGGCCATCGAGCAGCGCCTGGCCGATGACAACGCCGACCGCGCGCTCAACCGCGTGATCTACGCCTACCGCAAGCGGCTGTCCACGGCGCGCAACTACTATGAGCAGCTCATCGACATCGGCGAGGAGCTGATGGAAAACGAGAATGACCTGTTCAGCGAACAGGGCTGTGGTACTTCCGCGTGTTCGTGGGCAAGGCGGAGCGCATCTCCGGCAGCATCCAGCTGATGAGCGAAAATGTGGTGCACCTGCGCGAATCGCTGGAGGCAGTCGTCAACTACAACCTCAATCGCATCATGAAGGTGTTCACGGTGGTGACCTCCATCTTTTTGCCGTTGACGCTCATCGTGGGCTGGTATGGCATGAACTTCAAGATGATGCCCGAGCTGGAGTGGGAGTTTGGCTATTTCTTTGTGATCGGGCTCAGCGTGCTGGTGGTGGTGGCCAACATCGTCTACTTCCGAAAGAAGAAGCTGATGTAGACGCCCCCATGATTAGATTTGCGATTTGGTCGCGTCCTGTTAGGCGCGGTCTTTGCGTATGCCTTCCATGGCCCGGCGCAGCGCGGCGACATCCCCATCAAACACATGCCCCTTCATGCCCAAATACTCCGCGGCCTGTATGTTTTGCGGCGCGTCGTCGATAAAAAAGCATTCCTCCGGGCGCAGGGAGAAGGTGTCAAACAGGCGCTTGTAAATCTCGGGGTTGGGCTTCACCATCTTCACATCCGCCGAAATCAATTTTCCGTCAAAGTATGCGGATGCAGGGATGCGGAGCCAATACGCGTGCTGCCGGCGGCTGGCGTTGGACAGCAGGTACAGGCCAAAGCCCTCTGCCTTCAGCTCTGCTATCAGCTCGGTCATCCCCGCCACGTGCAGCAGCGGTTCATCCCACGCGCGTATCAACCGCTCCATGGGGGCATGCAAATGCTCGGGGAGCACAGCCTGCAGATGGCGGCACAGCTCGTCCTCGGATTTGCTGCCATCATCCAGGTGGCCCCACTCCGGGGCGTCAAACACGGCCCGCTTGAGCAATGCCGCGTCGTCCCCATGGATGTTCAACTGTTCAATAAAATAGGCCGGTCTGAACCAAATCAGCACATTGCCCATGTCAAAAATGAAGTGCTTAATCACGCGTTTCTCCACTTCTATAAGCGATATTATTCGGAATCAGCGGACTGCTGCCCGCGGACAAACTGCGGGGTGAGCATGGTGCCGCAGTAGCGGCAGGGCAGGTGGCTGTCCTCCATCACGCTGTCGGGCGCGCCGCAGCCGGGGCACTTTACGGCCACCATACGCGCGGGCTTCTGCCGCGCGGGCGGCGTGCGCTGCCTGTCAGCAAAGCTCACCGTCAGGTCTGGCAGTACGCCCATCTTTTCCATCGCTTTCAGTCGGCGGCGCACCTCGCGCTGGGGGCGCTTGAGCAGCGCGGCCACCTTCTTGCTGTCCAGGCCGCCTACCGTTTGCAGCGCGCGCACGTACTCCGGGTACTGCTCAATCAGGCGCAGCCTGCCGATGGCTACGCCCGCGCGCCAGAAGAAAAGGGCCGCGATGATGACGCCAAAGCTGGCCCCGCCGGCACCGGTGGAATCCACATACAGAAAGAAAGCCCCAAGCAGGCCATAGGCGATCAGCTTGCGGCGGTTGGTGCGGCGCAGGTTCGCGGTGGATACAGGCAAAAACGTCATACGGCTGTCCTTTCACAAATCCCTCTCCCGCATACTACCATGCGCAACAGGGCGATGCAAGCCGGAGGGTGACCGGATGGACGGCGCGCCCGGCGGGCAAAAAATCGCGGCAAAGGGCTTGCGCGCGCCCCACAGATTATGGTAGTATGTGCTTTGTGACAACGGGCGGTCCTCTGCGGGCAATGCGCCGCGCACGAACGTCTACGATGGAAGGAGGAAACCCCATGAGTGAATTGATTCGTTCGATTGAAGAAGCTCAGCTGCGTGATGACCGGCCGGAATTCGGCATCGGTGACACCGTGCGCGTCTTCGTCAAGGTTGTTGAAGGCAGCCGCGAGCGCCTGCAGGCCTTTGAAGGCACTGTCATCGCCCGCCGCAACGGCTCCTGCCGCGAGACCTTCACCGTGCGCCGTATGAGCTACGGCATCGGTGTGGAGCGTACATTCCCGCTGCATTCCCCCCGTGTAGACCGCATTGAAGTGGTGCGCAAGGGCAAGGTGCGCCGCGCGAAGCTGTACTACCTGCGCGAGCGCGAAGGCAAGGCGGCCAAAATCAAGGATGCCGGCTACCGCGCCTGATTCCAGCAAACCTTTCAAAGTGCCAACCGGCACTTTTTTGTTTTCCCTATTGACCCTCCCCCTGCGTGAGGGCTTATCCTGGTATCAGGCGAACGCGGATGCTTATGGATGGTGATATTCAATGCGGCCATCCTGCGCGAGGCGCAGGTGAAACAAAGGAGGTACGCGCCATGATGTCGGTGGGAGAGGCCGCCAAGGCCTGCGGGGTGAGCGTGCGCACGCTGCACCACTATGATGCCATCGGCCTGGTGCGGCCCAGCGTCGTGTCGGATGCCGGGTACCGCCTGTATGACGCGCAGGCCATCGCCCGCCTGCAGACGGTGCTGTTCTACAAGGAGCTGGGCTTCCCGCTCAAGGACATCGCCCGCATGATGGACAGCCCGAGCTTTGATATGCGCCAAAGCCTGAAGGATCACCGCAGCCTGCTCCTTTTGCAGCGCGAGCGCCTGAACCAACTGATTGCCCTGGTGGACGCGACAATGGGAGGAAAAGACATGAAGAAAATCCAGACAACGCAGGCCGATATTGAACAGGCCAAGGCACGCTACGCTCAGGAGGCCAAGGAGCGCTGGGGGCACACGCCTGAATGGCGGGCACAGCAGAGCCGGCAGCCTTCCCCGCAGGAGGAGCTGAGCGCCGCCCAGCACGCGGACGCCATATTCGCCGACTTTGCGGCCTTGGTGGGCACCGCGCCCGATGACCCGGCCGTCCAGGCGCTGGTGGCACGCTGGCAGGCGCATATCAGCCAACACCACTACCCCTGTTGCAAGGAAATACTGGGCAGCTTGGGCGAGATGTACGTGGCCGACGAGCGCTTCACGGCCAACCTCGACCGCTTTGGCCCGGGCACCGCGCAGCTGATGAGCGACGCGATACGCACCTACTGCCAAGCATAGCAAACAACAAAGAAACTGCCGGACACCGCCCATCGCGGCCGTCCGGCAGTTTCTTATTGCGAAAAACCTATTTCCCCCAGTTCTCCTCGGGGAGCCCCTGTCCGATGCGGCGCATGGCGGGCTTGGGGTTAATCATCACGGGGTGGCCGGTCAGCCGCATGACAGGCAGGTCGTGCGCGCTGTCCCCATAGGCGCAGCTAGCCTGCCAGTCGATGTCAATGGGCTGCTGCGCAGCCCAGGCCAGCACCCGCTGCACCTTTTCCCCATCGCGGTTGTTGCGGGTTACTCGGCCATGCGCGTCGGTCGGCGTGGCCAGCACAGCCTCCACAGGAAGCAGCTGCGCCAGATGGCGCATATAGATATCCGGGGAGGCCGAGACCAGCAGCACCGCATGCCCCGCGTTCGCATGCGCCTGCAAGCGTTCCAGCCCTTGCGGATACAGGTGGGGCATCAATTCGTCCCGGCAAAACTCGCGGCAGAAGGTCTCCTGCCGCGCGGCATCCATCCTGGATAGAAAAGCCAACGCACGGCTCTTCCCCTCCTCGGGCGTGATGCGGCCGCGCACACCGCGCCAGGCGTTGAAGGCCTGGCCTACCAGCGCCAAGGGCGACAGGTGCCCCCGGCGCACCGCGTATCGGATGAAGCGCACAATGCTGTCGCCCGCTATCAGCGTGCCGTCAAAATCGAAGATTGCCGCCTTCCGCCCGTCCATGCCGCCTCCATCACAAAAACTGTTCGACCCCATTGTACCAGATGCCCCAAAGCCGTGCTATACTATCACAAAAGCAACGATATGGAGGGTCATGTGGATACACAGGCATTGGTCAGTCAGTTCAAGGATTTGCAGCGCCGCCTGCGGGTATACGGATACGCCATGGGCGTCATCAACTATGACGGCGAGACGGCGGCCCCCCGCCAGTCCGCCCAGGGGCGGGGCGAGGCCATGGGCGCGCTGTCGCTCATCAGCTACGAGCTGTTTATCAACCCCGAGGTGGAGGCGCTGCTGGACGCGCTGCACGAGCAGCGCGCGTCATTGGACGCGCAGACCGCGCGCGAGCTGTACCTGATGCGCAAGGAATACCGCCAGACCACCTGCATCCCCAAGGAGGAGTACGCCGCCGCGGCCCAGCTCAGCAGCGAAGCCGGCAGCGTGTGGCGCGACGCGCGCGAGAAGAACGACTACCCCATGTTCATGCCCTACCTGCAGAAACTGGCGGATTTTGCCGCGCGCTTCGCCGGCTACCGCAAGCCGGATGTGCCCGCATACGATGTCATGCTGGATGAGTATGAGGAGGGCGTCACCGCCGCTTACCTGGACGATTACTTTGCCACGCTGCGCCGCGAGCTGGTGCCGCTGGTGCACGCCATTGGCGAGCGTCCGCAGCCCGACACCGCCTTCCTGCGCGGCACGTTCCCAGCGGATAGCCAGCGCCGTCTGGCCCGTCGGCTGATGGCGCTGCTGCAGGTGGATGCCGAGCGCTGCGCCCTGGGCGAAACCGCGCACCCCTTCACCAGCAGCTTCACCAAGTGGGATACGCGCATCACCACCCGCTATGAGGAACAAGACCTGCTCAGCTCGCTGTACAGCGTGATTCACGAATCCGGCCACGGCCTGTACGAGATGGGCGTGGACGACGCCCTGCAGCACGGCCCGCTGGCCAACGGGGCCTCTATGGGCATGCACGAAAGCCAATCGCGCCTGTATGAAAACATGATTGGCCGCAGCCGCGCCTTCCAGCCCCAGCTGCTGCCGATACTGCGGGACATTTATCCGGACGCCTTCGGTAAGGTGACCGAGGACGCCCTCTATCGCGCGGTCAACCAGGTCGTGCCCGGCCTCATCCGCACCGAGGCGGACGAGCTGACCTACTCCATGCACATCATGATCCGCTTCGAGCTGGAGCGCGCCCTGTTTGACGGCAGCCTCAAGGTGCAGGACCTGCCCGCCGCCTGGAACGAGCGGTACAAGAGCTACCTGGGGCTGACAGTGCCCAATGACGCGCAGGGCGTATTGCAGGATATACATTGGTCGGGCGGCGCCTTCGGCTACTTCCCCAGCTACTCCATCGGCTCGGCCTACGCGGCGCAAATCTATGCTGCCATGGCGCGCGACATCGACGTGGAGGGCAGCATCGCCGCCGGCGACATCGGCCGGATCAACACCTGGCTGGGCGATAAAATCCACCGCCACGGCATGATGTACCCGCCCGCCCAACTGCTGGAAATGGCCTGCGGCCAGCCCTTTGACGCCACCTACTACACGGATTACCTGAAGAACAAGTACACGGCGCTGTACGGGCTGTAAAAACAGTCTCACGCAAGCGCGCCCCGGCGATTGCC
>CALNAU010000036.1 GCA_937874275.1 uncultured Clostridia bacterium
TGCGCAGCGACGTCGCCAGCTCCGGCGATTGCTTCCTTTGTTCCTCGGGCGCGGACTGCCCGGATAAACCCTTGGGGTCAAATCCATTCATGGAGATTCCTCCCTTGTACACAAAGATGTGGATGGCCCCAATCAGGGGATGGGAAGATTATACCATACCGGGTGTTCGTCGCGCAGTTGACAAATCCGCCGGGCGGGGGTATGATGCCATTCGTTAGGCGAACTAACTAATTAACCGGTGAGCGGGCACCGGAAAGCGAGGGGTAGGCATGGACGAGTTTGGCAAGGCGCTCAACGACCTGCTGGTCAATACCTTCAACAGCATCCTGCGCCTGGAAGAGGAGATGCTGCACCGCATCAGCGCCGACAAGCTGAGCATCAACGAGATGCACATGCTGGAGGCCGTGCACCGCCAGGGCGGCGAGGGCCGAAGCATCACCGATTTGGCCCGGGACCTGTCCATCACATTGCCCTCGGTCACCGCGTCCATTAATAAGCTGGCGCGCAAGGGTTTTGTCATCAAGGGGCGCAGCGAACAGGATGGCCGCATGGTCATCGTGCGGCTGAGCGAGGAAGGCCGCCGCGCGGAAGCGGTGCATCGGTTCTTTCACCGGCAGATGGTGAACCGCTCCATCGAGGGGCTCACCCCGGTGCAGAAGGACGCGCTGCTGTCCGGGCTGCACAACCTGCTGGCCTTCTTCCGCAGTCAGGAAGAGGCGCTGGCCCAGGAGAAAAAGCATTGAGGATACTTGGCATTGGCCGGGCACTGCCCGCGCAGGCCGTCAGCAACGCGCAGCTGGAGCAGCTGCTAGATACCAGCGACGAGTGGATTCGCACCCGCACCGGCATTCGGGAGCGGCGCATCATGCGGGAGGAGACCGTGACCGGTCTGGCGTTGGGCGCGGCCCGCGAAGCGTTGGCGGATGCCGGGCTGCACGGGCGGGACCTGGATATGATTATCGCCACCACGGCGCTGGGGGATGACCTGTTTCCCTCCATCGCGTGCCTGGTGCAGCAGGAATTGGAGGCGGATTGCCCCTGCGTGGATTTGCACGCCGCCTGCACGGGCTTCATCTACGCGCTGGATACGGCCGATGCCTACATCAAGAGCGGCAAGGCTAGGAACGTGCTGATTATCAGCGCGGAAGGCCTTTCCCGCGTCAGCGACTGGACCGATCGCGGCACCTGCGTGCTGTTTGGCGACGGTGCCGGCGCCGCCGTGGTGGGCCTGGGCGAGGGGCTGCTGAGCATCCGCCTGGCGGCGCAGACCGGGCGGGCGCTGCTGTACAGCGCGGCCCCGGCGCAGTCCTGTCCCTTCACCCCGCAAAACGGGGACGGCGCCTGGGGCATCCGCATGCAGGGGCAGGAGGTGTTCCGCTTCGCGGTGTCCTCGTCCGCGCGGGATTTGCAGGCAGCGGCCGACATGGCCGGGCTGAGCATTGCGGATGCCGACTGGGTGCTGCTGCACCAGGCCAATATGCGTATCCTGCAATCGGTACGTCAGCGGCTGGGCATTGACGCGGCGCGCATGCCCACCAACATCCACCGCTTGGGCAATACCTCGTCGGCCAGCGTGCCCATGCTGCTGTACGACCTGTATCACAGCGGGCTGCTTCAGCCCGGGCATATCCTTGCCCTCAGCGCCTTTGGCGCGGGCATGACCAGCGGCGCCTGCCTGATTCGTTGGGACAAGCCCGCGCCGCTTAACCTCAGGGCCCCCGCGGAAACGCTTTTTTTCGCTTAATTACTTAGAAAGACTAACTAACAAAAACGGGAGGACATATCCATGGACGCATTTAGCAAGATTGCCACTGCTCTGGCCGAGCGCGCAGGTTCCGCAGCCGATGCCATTACCCCCGATACCAAGTTTCAGGAACTGTCGCTGGACAGCCTGGACGTGGCTGAACTAATCATGGATCTGGAGGACACATTCTCCGTCACCATCGACATGAGCACACTGGATGGCACCGTGGGCAGCCTGGTGCGCCAGGTGGAAGAGGCGGGAAAATGATCCATACGCGGCTCACCGAGCTGTTGGGCATCCGGTACCCCATCTTCCAGGGCGGCATGGCCTGGGTATCGGATGCCCACCTGGCCGCCGCCGTATCCAACGCCGGGGGCATGGGCATCATCTCCGCCATGAACGCGCCGCCGGACTATCTGCGCGAGCAGATTGCCCTGTGCCGCACGATGACCGACAAGCCCTTTGGCGTCAACATCATGCTGATGAGTCCTCATGTGGAGCAAACCGCGCAGGTGGTGGCGCAGGAGCGTGTGCCCGTGGTGACCACCGGGGCGGGTCTGCCCAGCAGGTTCATGCCCGCGTGGCTGGCGGCAGACATCCGGGTGGTGCCGGTGATTCCCTCGGTGGCCATTGCCCGGCGCGTGGCGCGGGAGGGGGCCTGTGCCGTGGTGGCGGAGGGGTGCGAGGCGGGGGGCCATATCGGCGAGCTGACCACGATGACCTTGGTGCCCCAAATTGTGGATGCGGTGGACATCCCCGTGCTGGCGGCTGGCGGTATTGCCGACGGGCGCGGCGTGGCGGCGGCGCTGATGCTGGGGGCGCAGGGCGTGCAGTGCGGCACGCGCTTCCTGGCGGCGACGGAGTGCACCATCCCTGATTGCTACAAGGATTATGTGGTCGCCGCGCGGGACATCGATACCGTGGTGACAGGACGCAGGCTGGGGCACCCCGTGCGCGCGCTGAAAAACAGCTACATGCGCGAGTTTGCCCGCCGCGAGGCCGATACAGCCATCAGCAATGAGGAGCTGGAGCAGTTTGGCACAGGCGCTCTGTGGCGTGCGGCCAGGCAGGGCGACATGGAGACCGGCTGCGTCATGGCAGGTCAGGCGGCAGCCCTGGTCAAGGAAAAGCTGCCCGCCCGGGATATTGTGGAAGGCATGTTCAAGGAAGCAGAGCAGCTGTTGAAGGGAGCCGGCCAGTGGGTCGTTTAGCGTTTGTCTTTTCCGGGCAGGGCGCCCAGACCACTGGCATGGGCCGCGCGCTGTACGAGGGGTCGCCCGCCGCGCGAAAAACATTGGACGCGCTGGACGCGCTGCACCCCAGCCTGCTCAAGCTGTGCTTTGAAGGGCCCGATGAGGTGCTGGTGCAGACACGCCATGCCCAGCCGGCGCTGCTGGCCGTGGGGCTGGCGGCAGCCGCCGCTGCGCGTGATGCCGGGTTGACGCCCGACTGCTGCGCCGGCTTCTCACTGGGTGAATGGACGGCGGCCACCTACAGCGGTCTGATGTCCCCCGGCCGCGCGCTGCCGCTGGTGGCACGCCGAGGGCAGTGGATGCAGGACTGTGGTGAGCATAACCCGGGCGGCATGGCTGCCGTGCTGCGTCTGGACGAGCAAAAGGTGGAAGCCCTGTGCGCGGAACACCCCGGCGTGTGGCCTGCCAATTACAACGCCCCAGGCCAGATTGTGGTATCGGGTGCGTTGGCAGCGCTGGCGGACTTTGAGCGAGCGCTGCCCGACGCCGGTGGCCGGGCCATGCGCCTGAAGGTAAGCGGCGCCTTTCACAGCCCCCTAATGCAAGGCGCGGCGGACCATCTGGCTGACGCACTGGCACAGGAGGAGTTGAAGGAGCCGAAATGTCCCCTCTACAGCAATGTGACCGCCCGGCCATATGGCGCGGGCGATGCCCGTGAGCTGCTGGCCCGGCAAGTGGCCAGCCCCGTGCGCTGGGAGGAGACGGTGCGCGCTATGGCTGATGCCGGCGTGGATCGCTTTCTGGAACTTGGCCCCGGCAATGTGCTGTGCGGGCTGATTGGCAGAATTGTACCGGACGCGCGCTGCGCCCGGGCGGATACCCCCGAGGCCTTGCAGGAGGCCGTGACAAGTTTGGGAGCGTGAGCATGAGCAATACGGAGCGCACGGCGCTGATTTCGGGCGGTTCGCGCGGCATTGGCCGCGAAATTGCCCTCAAACTGGCGGAGCAGGCCGGCAAAATTGCCATCCTGTACGCCGGGCGTGAGGACGCGGCGCTTGAAACGGTGCGCCTGCTGGAAAAAAAGGGCGTCCGGGCGCTGGCCATTCAGTGCGATGTGGCCGATGCCGCGCAGGTGGATGCTGCCGTCAAGCAGGTGAAGGCCGAGCTTGGCCCCATCCACATCCTGGTCAACAACGCGGGCATCACCCGCGATGGCCTGGCGTTGATGATGAAGTCGGAGGACTTTGACCGCGTGGTGCGGGTCAACCTGAACGGTGCGTTTCACCTGATTCGTGCCTGCTGCGGCGACCTGATGCGCGCCAAGCCCGGCCGCATCGTCAACATCACCTCGGTCTCGGGCATGATGGGCAACCCCGGTCAGGCCAACTACGCTTCGGCCAAGGCCGGGCTGGTGGGGCTGACCAAGACGATCGCGCGCGAGCTGGCCAGCCGCCAGGTCACCTGCAACGCCGTGGCCCCGGGCTATATCGACACCGACATGGTGCATGCGATGGACCCCGCCACGTTGGAGGCCGCGCTGCAAAGCGTGCCCGTCAAGCGCCTGGGACAGGCTGGCGAAGTGGCCGAGGCGGTCGCCTATCTGTGTTCCCCCGGTGCGGGGTATGTCACCGGCAGCGTCCTTCAGGTGGACGGCGGCCTGTACATGTGAGGATAGAAATGAAACGAGTAGCAGTAACCGGCATTGGCATCATATCGCCCATCGGGCAAAGCACGCAGGATTTCTGGCAGGCACTGCTGCGGGGCGACTGCGGCATCGGCCCGCTGACCCGCTTTGACGTATCGGCCTATAAGGTAAAGCTTGCGGCCGAGGTGAAGGATTTTGACCCCACCAAGCACGGCATGGAGGCGGCGGAAGCCCGGCGTATGGACTTGTTTGCCCAGTACGCCATGGCGGCGGCCAACCAGGCGATGGAGGACAGCGGCCTCATGGGCACCGTACCCGCCGAGCGCCTGGCCGTCAACGTGTCCAGCGGCATCGGCGGCATCGAGACGTTCTTCCGCGAGTCGGAAAAGCTGCTCACCCGCGGGCCAGGCCGCGTGTCGCCACTGTGCATACCCATGATGATTGGCAACATGGCGGCGGGCAACATCGCCATCCGCTATGGGGCCAAGGGTCCCTGCGTACCGGTGGTCACGGCGTGCGCCACCTCCACCCATGCCATTGGCGAGGCCTACCGCCTGATTCGCCACGGATACGCGGACGCGGCCATCGCGGGCGGCAGCGAAGCCTCGGTGAACCCCATCGCCATCGCCGGGTTTACCAACTGCATGGCGCTGTCTGAGCAACCGGACCCCATGCGCGCCAGCCTGCCCTTTGACGCGCGGCGCGCCGGCTTTGTGCTGGGCGAGGGGGCCGCGGTGGTGGTGCTGGAGGAGTACGAGCACGCCCGCGCCCGCGGCGCGCACATCTATGCCGAGGTGGCGGGCTACGGCGCCACCTGCGATGCCTTCCACATCACGGCGCCCGATCCCGAGGGCATGAGCGCCGCCCGCGCCATTCAGCTGGCGCTGGAGGAGGCGGGCGATGACGGCAGCCAACCACTGTACATCAACGCCCACGGCACCGGCACCCCCCTGAATGACAAGACCGAAACCTTGGCCATCAAGCACGCCCTAGGAGAGGCGCGCGCGCGGCGTACGCCGGTCAGCTCCATCAAGGGGGCGACGGGGCATATGCTGGGCGCGGCCGGCGGCGCGGAGGGCGTGGCCACCATGCTGGCGCTGGAGGCGGGCATGCTGCCCCCCACCATCCACCTGGATGAGCCCGACCCCGAATGCGACCTGGACTATGTGCCCCACACGGCGCGGGCATACCAGGCGCAGCTTGCGCTTTCCACCTCGCTGGGCTTTGGCGGGCATAATGGCGTGCTGGCCTTCCGGAGGGTGTGATGGATGTAAAACCGCTGCGCGAAATTTTGCGCCTGTTTGAGAAAAGCGGCCTGCAGAGCCTGGAGGTGCGCCAGGGGGAGGACTATGTGCGCCTGAGTCGGCCCGAGGTTGACCGCCCGGCACAGCCCGCGCCCGTTAAGCCGCTGCCACTGGTGGAGGCCGCGCCCGACATGCCGGACGCGGGGCCCGACTTTAACCACATCATCGAGGTCAAGTCCCCGGTGGTGGGCGTGTATTACGAGGCCGCCGAGCCCGGCGGCAAGCCCTTTGTGCAGCCGGGCGACAGCGTCCGGCAGGGCGATGTGCTGTGCCTGGTGGAGGTCATGAAACAGGTGACCGAGGTGACTGCCCCGCAGGACGCGCGGGTGGCCGACGTCTGTGTGCAAAACGGCAGCGTGGTCGAGTTTGGCCAGACGCTGATCAAACTATATTGACGGATATTCGAGGAGCCATGAATCAGCAAGACATCATGCAATACATGCCCCACCGCCCGCCCATGCTGCTGCTGCACGAAGTGCGGCTGGCAGGAGAGGGGGAGGCCACGGGCGCCTACCATGTGCGGGGCGACGAGGAATTTTTGAAGGGACACTTCCCCGGCAACCCGGTTGTGCCCGGCGTGATGCTGTGCGAAATGATTGCCCAGACGGCCGGTATTCTGGTGAAAGACGAGCTGCAGAAGGGCCGCACGCCGCTGTTTGTGGGCATTGAGGGCGTGCGATTCCGCCGGATGGTCAAGCCCGGTGACACCGTGCACACCGCCTGCAGCCTGCTGCGCCAGGCGGGCAGCCTGATTCGCATCCAGGGTGAAGCCACCGTGGAGGGCGAGTTGTGCTGCAAGGGGGAGTTTTTGCTGATGCTCACCCAGGCGGAAGCATAGGCATGTTTTCCAAGCTGCTTGTGGCCAACCGCGGCGAGATTGCCGTGCGCATCATCCGCGCCTGTAAGGAGATGGGGGTGCAGACGGTGGCCGTCTACTCCCAGGCCGACCGGGAGGCGCTGCATGTGTCGCTGGCCGATGAGAGCATCTGCATCGGCCCGGCCCCGGCGCCGCTGAGCTATCTGCACCAGGACGCGTTGCTGAGTGCTGCCTTGGCCACCGGCTGCAAGGCGGTGCATCCGGGCTATGGCTTTTTAAGCGAAAATGCCGACTTTGCCGATGCCTGTGAGCAAAACGGCCTGCGGTTTATCGGCCCTTCCGGCCAGGTCATCCGGCAGATGGGCAACAAGGACGCCGCCAAGCGCACCGTGGCTGCCGCGGGCGTGCCCACCATCCCCGGCCGGGAGGACCTGGAGGACATTCAGGCCGCCCGCAAGGCTGCCGAGCAGGTGGGATTCCCCCTGCTCATCAAAGCGCGCAGCGGCGGCGGCGGGCGCGGCATCAGACGGGTGGACAGCATTGAGGATTTTGACCACGCCTTCCGCGAAGCCGCGCAGGAAGCCAAGGCCTGTTTTGGCGACCCCGGACTGTATATTGAGAAGCTGCTGGAGGGCGTTAAGCACGTGGAGGTGCAGGTGTTGTGTGACACGCACGGCCATGTGCTTTGCTTTGGCGAGCGCGATTGCTCCATGCAGCGCCGCCGCCAGAAACTGGTGGAGGAAAGCCCCTGCGCCAGGCTGACGCCCACCCAGCGGCGCGCGCTGATGCGCCACGCCCGCCAAGCGGTGCACGCCTTTCAGTATGAGGGGGTGGGTACGCTGGAGTTTCTGCTGGACGCGCAGGGCAACGCCTACTTTATGGAGATGAATACCCGCCTGCAGGTGGAGCATCCAGTCACCGAAATGGTGTCGGGCATCGACCTGGTCAAGTGGCAGATCCGCGTCGCGGCGGGTGTGCCGCTGCCCTTCCAGCAAAAGGACGTGGTGAGTCGCGGCCACGCGATTGAGTGCCGCATCAACGCGGAGGACCCGCTGCAGGATTTCCGTCCTTCGGGCGGGCGCATCGACCTGCTGCACGCGCCCGGCGGCCCCTGGGTGCGCTTTGACACGGCGCTGTACCAGGGGTACGAGCTGCCGCTGCACTACGATTCACTGATTGCCAAGGTCATCGTGCACGCGCCGACCAGGGAGGAGGCCATCCGCAAAATGCAGGCCGCCCTGTGCGAGACCGTGATTGAGGGTGTGGACCATACCGCGTCCTTCCAGTCGCAGCTGCTCAGCGAGCCGGGCTTTGTGGACGGCAGCTACACCACCGATTACCTCAGCCAGAGGGAGGGCAGCCTGTGATGATATCCAAGGATTTGTTCCGCCGCCCCAACCTGCCGCTGGAGACACTTGGACGGGAGGGCGACAAGGCAGCGGTGCCCGAGGTCAGCTGCCCCGGCTGCAAGCGCCGCCTGCCCGTGGACGAACTGGCCGCCAACCTGTACATCTGCCCCCGCTGCCGCCAGTATCATAAGATGAGCGCCCGCGCCCGCATCGCCATGGTGCTGGACGAGGGCAGCTTTGAGGAACTGGATGAGGCCCTGGTGTCGCGCGACCCGCTGCGCTTCCCGGATTATCGGCACAAGCTGGAGGAGGCGGGCAAAGCCAGCGGCGAGCGGGAGGCCGTGGTCACTGGCTTGGGCCGGGTGGAGGGCATGCGTTGCGGGTTCTTTGTCATGGAGCCGGGGTTCATGATGGGGTCCATGGGCGCCGCGGTGGGGGAAAAGATCACCCGCCTGTTTGAGCGCGCCCTGCGCGAGCGCCTGCCTGTGCTGGGCTATACCCTGTCGGGCGGGGCGCGGGTGCAGGAGGGCATCCTGTCGCTGATGCAGATGGCCAAGGTGTCGGGCGCGGTCCGCGCGCATTCCGATGCCGGGCTGTTCTACCTGGCTGTGCTGTGCGACCCCACCACCGGCGGCGTGGCGGCCAGCTTTGCCATGCAGGCGGATATTATCCTGGCCGAGCCGGGCGCGCTGATTGGCTTTGCCGGCCCCCGGGTGATTGAGCAGACCACCCGCCAGACGCTGCCCGAGGGCTTTCAGCGGGCGGAGTTCCAGCTGGCACACGGCTTTGTGGGCCGCCTGAGCCCGCGGGAATCCCAGCGGGCGCTGGTCGGCCTGCTGCTGAGGATGCATACGGGAGGGGCCGCCTGATGGGCGCGTATGAGCAGGTACAGGCGGCGCGCCTGCCCCAGCGGCCGGACGCGCTGCAATACATCCGCGCCATGGTGAGCGACTTTGTGGAGCTGTATGGCGACCGCCGCTTTGCCGATGACGCGGCGCTGGTGGCCGGCCTGGGCTACCTGAACGATACCTGTGTGACCGTGCTGGCGCTGGAAAAGGGCGAGGACAACCTGGACCGCCTGCGCCGCAACTTTGGCTCTGCCCAGCCCGAGGGCTACCGCAAGGCGCTGTGGCACCTCAGGCAGGCGGAGAAGTTTCGCCGGCCGGTGCTGTGCCTGATTGACACGGCGGGCGCCGCCTGCGGCATCGGCGCGGAGGAGCGCGGGCAGGGCCAGGCCATCGCCGAGATGCTGCACGAGATGATGGGCCTCAGGGTGCCCGTGCTGTCGCTGATTATCGGCGAGGGGGGCAGCGGCGGCGCGCTGGCGCTGGCGGTGGCCAACCGCGTGTGGATGCTGGATGGTGCCGTTTACTCGGTGCTGTCGCCCGAGGGGGCGGCCAGCATCATCTGGAAGGACGCGGGTAAGGTGCGCCAGGCCAGCGAGGCGCTCAAGCTGACCGCCCACGACATGCTGGCGCTTGGCGTGGTAGAGGGGCTGATCCCCGAGGAGGACGGCTTTGACGCCACGGCCGCCGCCGTGAAGCGCAAGTTTGAGCTGGCACTGGCCCGTTACGCCGGCATGTCCGGCGAGGGCATCCTGCGCGAGCGGTACCGCCGCTTCCGCAAGCTGGGGGAGGGCTCGCCGTGATTTATTTGGTGACCGATACCACCGCCGGGCTGACCCGGCAGGAGGCCAGGGCGCTGCATGCCGTGATGGTGCCCATGACCTATGCCCGGCAGGGGCGGGCCTTCATCGCCGAGGGCTATGTGGAGGATTTTCATCCGCCCAGGGCCAACGCGGGGGTGGACCTGAGCCAGTACACCACGGCGCAGGCATCGGCCGCGGCTTTTGCCGATGTGTTTGAGCAGATTGTGTCCGCCGGCCATCAGGCGCTGTGCCTCACCATCTCCGCTCGCCTGAGCGGTACCTACCTCAACGCCTGCCAGGCGGCCAACGAGGTGGGCAAGGGGCAGGTGGAGGTGCTGGATTCGCGCACCACAGGCGCCGCGCTCTACCTTTTGCTGCGCCGGGCGCGGCAGATGCTCGACACAGGGATGGGGCTGAAGGCGGCGGAGCAGGTGCGCTTGCTGTGCGACAGCACGCACACCCTGTTTTCTGTGCAGGATATGGGCCCCCTGCGCCGCAGCGGGCGGCTGGGCGTGGTGCGCCTGTCGGTTTCTTCCCTGCTGAATGTGCGGCCGGTATTGCGGCTGGAGGATGGCGGCGTGGTGACCCACGCGCTGGCCCGCGGCCGTCAGCAGCAGCTGCGCGAGCTGGCGGCGGCCCTGCAGGGGCCACCGCGGCAGGTGGCCGTGCAGCATGCCGCCGCCCCCGTGGACGCGCAGACGCTGGCGGAGCAGCTGCGCGCCATTGGCCACGAGGTCAGCGTGCGCGGGGTCGGGCTGGTGCTGTCCATTCACCTGGGGCTGCCCTGCCTGGGACTTGGCTGGCTGGACACATAACGCGGGTACGGTTGCTCCGGACTCATACGCCGCCCTGTACCGGGCGGTTTTTTTGTTGATGCGCTCTGGCGTCCGCCGTTACTCGCAAATGGCACGCCGGTTTTTCCCGTGGAACTTGTGCCCTTTGTCAATTATGGGTATAATGAAGTCGTTGAAACAATCAAGGAGGGCGCCGCATGTACAAACTGCTGCTTGTCACCGACCGGGATGAGGTCGTGGAGGCCTTTGGGCACCTGACCGACCTGGGGGACATGATGTTTGCGCCTGTTCACGTTATTGGGGACGCACAGCAGGCCATCGACTACCTGGAGCGCAACGCGGTGGACGCGGTGGGCTACTCCTTCCGGCATGCCGATCCGGGCATGCTGCACCAATACCTGGTCGAGGGGCGCCCCAGCCTGCCGATTTTTCAGCCGCATCATCAGGAGAGCGATCTGCACGACGAGTTGACGCGCATCCGCCGCTTTCTGGACCGCATGCACGCCGATGACTCGGATGAGGAGTATGACGAGGCCGCCGTGCTGGAGTACCTGCGCGACGAGCTGATGCACCAATTGCTCGCGCGGGAGATTGCCACCCCGGCGGAGCTCAACAGCCGCCTGCGCCTGATGCGCGCCAACCTGGCGCAAAATCGGCCGGCGTTTCTGTTCGACTTCGATCTGCCCCAGGGCGAGGTCTACCTGGAGGGGCGCTGGCACTATGGCCGCGAGCGGTTGGAGAACGCGCTGCGCAGCAACTTCTTTGGCCGTTACGCCGACAACATCTACTACGGCGTGGCCGTGCTGACGCCCAGGCACATCCGCCTGATTGGCTGCCAGCGCTACGACAGCCCGGAGGAGGATGTGCAGGAGGTCAGCCACCGCGTACAGCAGTATGTGCAGCAAAAGGTGGCCGACATCAAGGAATACCTGGACCTGGACCTGGACATTGAGCAGTTTACGGTGCTGCGCAGCCTCAACGACATCACGGGAAATGGCCCGGACTGACCGCAGACCGGCCTGAATAATTCGCAAAGTCAACACACGAAGGAGGATTTGCCCATGGGTATCCTGGATATGATCAGGGGACAATTAATCGACGTCATCGAATGGACCGATTCCTCGGCCAATACCATGGTCTACAAGTACGACAACCGCGGCAAGGAAATCATGATGGGGGCGCAGCTCACCGTGCGTGAGAGTCAGGTGGCCATCTTTGTCAACGAGGGCAAGCTGGCCGACGTGTTCCAGCCCGGCCGCTACGAGCTGAGCACGCAGAACATGCCCATCATGACCGCGCTGAAGAGCTGGAAGTACGGCTTCAACAGCCCCTTCAAGGCGGACGTGTACTTCATCAACACCAAGCAGTTCCTGGACCTCAAGTGGGGCACCAGCAACCCGGTGATGATGCGCGATCAGGACTTCGGCATGATTCGCCTGCGCGCGTTTGGCATCTATACCTTCCGGGTGTCCGACCCCGTGGCCTTCCTCAAGGAGGTCTTCGGCACATCCGAGCTGTTCACGGTGGAGGGCGTGGAGGGCCAAATCAAGCGCACCATCATCTCCTCGCTGTCGGACGCGCTGGCGCAGAGCAAGATTCCCGCGCTGGATCTGGCGGCCAACTATGAGGAGCTCAGCCAGTATGTGCTCAACATGGTCGCGCCCAAGATTGCCCCGCTGGGCCTGAAGCTGGAGAGCTTTGTCATCGAAAACATCAGCCTGCCCCAGGAAGTGGAACAGGCGATGGATAAGCGCACCTCCATGGGCGTGCTGGGCGATATGAACCGCTACACCCAGATGCAGGCGGCGGACGCCATGCGCGACGCGGCCAACAACCCCTCGGGCGGCGCCGGCATGGCCAGCGGCATTGGCGCCGGCATGGCCATGGGCCAAATGATGCAAAACGCCATGCAGGGCGCACAGCAGCCCCAGCAGCAGGCGCAGGCCACCGTGCCCTGTGTCAACTGCACGCAGCCCATTCCCCAGGGTGCCAAGTTCTGCCCCGAGTGCGGCGCGCAGCAGGCACAGTCCGTGGCGTGCAAGCATTGCGCCAAGCCCATCCCGCAGGACGCCAAGTTCTGCCCGGAATGCGGCCAGGCTCAGTAATTCGATGATTCTGGAGCATAGGGTATGATCAAGAAACATCCCGGCTTTGAAAAGGTGGACGCCTACCTGATTCCCAAAAAGGAAGCCGGTGCCTACAAGCGCGACCGCAAGGCCGCGCGCAAGCTGGCGGTTAACGCCATGCGCACCTTCTGCGAGCGGGTGGAGTGCGGCCTGCATGGCGGCGAGGATGGCGAGGCCGTGATGGGCTTTGACAAGAAGGGCGAATGCATCGCCTTCATCCACCTGGACCCCGAAGGGGTGCCCGCGATTCTGGAGGCAGCCGAACAGGGCCGCCTGGTGGAGATGCTGAAGACAGCCTAACGAAACATATAGAACATGCAAATGCCCGCCCGGCAGGGATGCCTGGCGGGTCTTGTATATCAATTTAGTGTTCCGGTGGCTGGAGCGCTTCCGGCGGCTCCTTTTCTTCCTGCTTGTTCGCGACGCCGGGCAGCAGCTCCAGCACAGTTTGCTTTATGGCGGACAGCGCGCTGCCCACCGTGCCCGACAGCAACGCGCGGAACACCTGCCCCATCATGCTGCGGGTGTGGGGATCCAGGTCCCTCATGGCGTGCAGCATGCGCTTGGCCGACTGCAGGTCGGGGCTCACCAGGTCGGTCAGGGTCTCCAGGTTGCCTGCGGTGAGCACGCCGTACACGCTGTCACAGAACAGCCGCCGCTCCTCCAGGCTCATGCCGTGCAGCCACTCATCCAGCGTTTCATCCATGATGCGGCTGGTGCGCGACAGCTCCTCCATGCTGATAAAGCGCGGCGCCTCCGCCTCCACCTCCCAGCTGAACAGGTCGTGCTGAAATACGCTCAGCGCCCGGCTTTTGACCACGCGGTAGGGCTTATGCTGGTTCATCAGAATGCCCACCAGCGAGCCCTGGGGCAGGTAGGAGTGGATGCGCTCGCCCAGCGCCACATAGCCTGCGGTTTGCGTATCCGAGTCCATCAGGCCCGGACCGTCAAAGCTGTGCACGGACTGAATGCGTCCGCGCACCGCGTCATCACAGAAGGCGGCGGCCCAGATGGCCAGGTTGCCGCCCTTGGAGTGGCCAAGCACGGTCAGCGGCGCGTCGTCTACCGCCGCCGCGGTATGCAGGTAGCCCACGGCCGCCTGCTGGGCGGAGACCGGGCTTTCAAAGGACATGTTGAAGTCCTCCTTCCACCCGACCAGGGAGGCATCCGTGCCCTTGAAGGCGATGGCGCGGCTGCCGTCGGGCAGCCACAGCGTCATGGCGCAGAACTGCTTCTCATCCTCCAGTGAGCGCTCGTTTACATAGCCGCTCAACCGCAAATCGGCCCACCGCGGGGCCGATGCCATGGCGTGCAGCAGCTCCAGCCGCTTGCGCAGGAAGATTTCGTATAGCTTGGTCTTTTCCTCATACCCGGTCAGCGCCTGCGAGGCCTCGGCCAGGCTCTGGTGTTCGTGCGGGCGGGCGATTTCGTCCATCGGTACATACACCAGCTGGGAAAAGGCGGCCAAATCCACCTCGTTGAGGGGCAGCTCTGTCAGGGATTGCTGACCCGCCCGGGCCACATAGCTGAGCAGGTTTTCCATTTTTTCCTCTTATTTCACGCGGCGCAGCGCCGTGCGCAGTTTGGGGGCCATGGAAGCCGCCATGGCAATCTTGAGGAGATCACCCGGCAGGAAGGGGTAGACCGCCAGCGGCAACACCTGGGGCAAAGCCCTGCCCGTCATCAGCATCAGCCACAGCGTGCCCGGCACATAGCAGGCCAGCAGGCCCAAGGTACACACCAGCGCCCGCCGCCACAGGGTATTGGCCGAGGGCGCCAACGGCACAATGACCGCCACCGCGCATAGATAGCCCAGTAGGTAGCCGCCCGTGGGGCCGAACAGCGCCGAGGGTCCCCCGCGAAAACCGGCGAACACCGGCAGCCCCACGGTGCCCATCAGCAGATATAGCCCAACGCTGATCAGCGCCCACCGCCCATTGAGCACCAGGGCACACAGGTATACCGCCAGCAGCGCCAGGTTGATGGGCACCAGCGGCAGCGGCACCGCGATTTGCGAACAGAGGGCCAGCAGCGTCGTCATCAACGCCGCGTCAATCATCTGCCGGGTGCTGCTTTTGCCGCTGTATGGGATGGGGCGCACGCGCTCCGCCTCGTTGGTCAAGAAACCTTCCTCCGTGTCCCATGATGCCGGTATCATAGCATTCGGCCTGCCGCCGGTCAATGAAACAACGTGTAACGCAGGGGCATGCCCGGTGAAACGCCCGCCCTTTTTCGGACTGCCCGGCGGGCGAAAACCGCCCGCAGAATCCGATTGCCGCCCACTGGTTGACAGCGCCAAGTATCCTGCCTATACTGTCGCCATAAAGAGAACAAATGTTCGCGTTTAAGGAGGGTTGGCATTGGGCAACATGAGGGAAGGAAACAGGATAGCGGCGGTGATGGCGCTGCGCGGCATCAGCCGTGCCCAGGCCGCCCGGGCGCTGCACGTCAGCCTGAGCGCGCTTAATAAAAAGCTGCGCGGGCAGGCGGTCATGCAGCCGGAGGAAGTACAGGCCTTGCGCCGGCTGCTGACCGGTGGGGAGGAGCGCCGATGAATGTGGAGCGATACCTGCACAGCCTGACCGGCGCGCGCGACCAGGCGGCCAAGCTGGCTCGCCTGCAGGCCATTTTGCGCGAGGATGCGGAGCGCCTGCGGGACAAGTTGCCCGACCAGGCGGAGGAACGCCTGGCCCAGGCAGATAGCCTGACCGGCCAGATTGCCCGGTACCGCGCCCAGGGCGTGCGGCAGACAAGGCAAGCATTGCACCTCATCAACCGCCTGCCGGGTGAGGAGGAGCGCCAGGTGCTGCGGTTGGTCTACCTGTCCCGCCTGCGCATTGTGGACGCAGCCGACGTGATGGGCTACAGCCCGCGGCAGTGTTACCGCGTGAAGCGCCGTGCGCTGATGCATCTGGATGGGTTATTGGAATAGGAGTGTGGCGGCATATCAATCGTATCCATGCCTTGATGGGCATGGTTTTTTATGTGGGCGGGGTTTCGACCCAGAAGGCGTGTGCCAGCGCAGCCACGGCGTTTTCGTCCGCCGCCTGCCGCATCTGCCAGTGCGTCGGCAGCAGGGCCTGGTAGCCCGGCTGGCGATACCGGTCATCACACAGCAGCAGCACGCCGCGGTCGCTCTCCGAGCGGATGAGGCGGCCCGCGGCCTGTAACACCTTGTGCAGGCCGGGGTGGCGGTAGGCCACGTCAAAGCCATCGAGCCCCTGCTGCTGCGCGCGCTGGCGGATAGCCTCCCGCTCGGGTCCCACCTGGGGCAGGCCGACACCTGCGATGCACACGCCGATCAGGGAAAGGCCGGGTAAATCAACGCCCTCGGCGAATACGCCGCCCAGCACGCACAGGCCCAGCAACGCCTCGTCGCTGTGGGTGAACCGCGCCAGGAAGGCATCCCGCGCGGCTTCATCCATGCCGCTTTGCTGCACATGCAGGGGCAAATCGCCCAGCTGCTCCGCGGCGGCCCGCATATAGGCGTAGGAGGGGAAGAAGGCGATGTACTTGCCCGGATGGGCGGCAAAGGTGGCGCGGATGGCGCCGCACAGCATGGGCAGGCTATTCTGCCGCGCCCCCCAGCGGGTGTTGACCGGCAGCGTGAGGGTCAGCAGGTGCTCCGGCGGGAAGGGGGAGGGCAGTTCAAAGCAGGCGTCCTCGGCCTCGCCGCCCAGCAAATCGCGCATGGCAGTAAGCGGGCTCAGCGTGGCGGAGTAGCACACAAACCCCTGAAACGGCGCCGATACCTCCCGCAGGTAGGGGGTGAAGTGCAGGCATAGCAGCCGCGCCCGCCGCTCACGCCCCTGCGCCTGCACGAACAGCCGGTAATCATCCGGCTGTATTTGCCTGTGGCGCAGCGCGTCCTGAAAGCCCAGCAGTTGCTGCATCAGGCCGCTCTCCACCCGCACATGGGGGGCGGCGCGCAGGGCGCCCATCAAGGCTTCGGTGCTTTCAAGCAGCGTGGGCGGGACATCCATGCCTTCCTCTAGCGCGCGCAGCGCTTTGAGCAGCGCGCCCGCCTTGCGGTAGATGGCGTTGGCGCGGCCCATCAGGCGGCCGGTAAGCCTGCGAAACTCCGCCAGCAGCGCGCCCGACAGTTCGCCTGACAGCATCTCCCGCACGCGGTCGGGCAGGTTGTGCGCCTCGTCACACAGCACGGTGACCGGCCCCGGCCGGTCAAAGATGCGCTGGATGTACACCCTGGGGTCCAGCGCGTAGTTGTAGTCGCCAATCAACACATCGGCCAGCACACTCAGCGCCAGGCTGTACTCAAAGGGGCACAGGGTGTGCCGGTTGGCCATGCGCTGCACAAAGGCGGTGTCCCATGGCCCCTTCGCGCGCATGGCAGCAATCAGCGCCGCCTCTTGCCGAAGGAAATGCCCGGCGGCGCGGGGGCAGTGCGCCGGATCGCAGCGCACCTCGTCCATGGGGCAGATTTTTTCCTTGGCGTTGAGGGTCAGGGTATGGGCGCGCAGCCCCAGCGCCGCCATGCGGGCCATCTCCCCCTCCATGGCGCGGCGTGCCGTGCCCCGTGCTGTCAGGCAGAATATCTGCCCGGTCAGCCCCACGCCCAGCGCCTTGAGCGCCGGGTACAGCACGGCGGCCGATTTGCCGGTGCCCGTCGGCATCATGGCAAACAGGCGCTTTTTGCGCAGGATGGCCAGGTACACCTGCTCGGCCATGGCGCGCTGCCCCTCGCGGTATTGAGGGTAGGGGAAGGGCAGCTCCGCCAGGCTCTTGTCCCTGCGCGCGCGGTGGCGCACCAGGCGCTTGTGCCAGGCGGCGTATTGATCCAGCAGCTGAAAAAAGATGCCTTCCAGGTCATCTGCCGAATATGTTTCTTCAAAAGAGGCGCGCAGCTCGCCCGAAGTGGCGGCGTAGCTCACGCGCACCGCGATGTGGGGCAGGTTTTCCTGCCTGCACAGGATGTAGGCGTAGCACAACGCCTGATACAGGTGCGCCCGCCGCGCCGCCGCCGGCGCGTCACCCCGGCACAGCTTGATTTCCTCCACCAGCGGCGGGGACAGCGTGGCGTCGTACAGGTCCATCCGCCCGGAGATGTGAAAGTCGATGCCCTGCCGCCGCCCTGTCCACTGCAAGGGCACCTCGCTGCGGGCCCTGCTGTCCAGCTGGCGGGCCAGATGGGCCTGCCGCCCTTCCTCCATCAGCGCGGTGGAAAAGGGCACGATGTCCGGCTCAAACACCGAAAACTCCACCAGCGCGCGCACCGACAGGCGGATGGGGGAGGGGCTGCCTACAGCTTTTCTATTTTGTGTCATTGCTATCCCGACTATCCATCACATCTATCATATCCAGCAAGGCCAGTGCGCTTTGGATTGTGTCCTGAAATGATGTCTCGCCGACATACGGGTTTTTCCTCTGATAGGCATGCCAGCGCTTGAGAAAAGCGTCGTCCTGTGCCAGCGTAGTCAGTGTCTGCCTGATGCCGGTAGAGCTCCATATTGTTTGCCGATTCTGAAATGTGTGGCGGCAGGCGTCCAGCAAAGCTTTGGGGTCAATATGTTGGCGCTTTAACTGATACACAATGTGAAGGTCGTAGTAATCCTTGCTCCGGCTGTTGAGAAAACCTCTGACAAATACGGTATGTAGTTTTTCCGCAAGCATGGTTTCCAGGGGGTAGGCTTGTATGCTGATGATGTCGGGGCTGAATATGCTGACATATTGATAATGAACAACGTGTGGCGTAATTACATCCCCTGTGGCAATGTCCAAAGGGATGACCTGACGGATATTCTCCAAATGGCATAGGACGCTGATGCGCAGTCCACTGTAGCGCTCTTCCTCTTTGATGGGCTGTACGCTTTGAATCGAATACCAAATACTATCCTTATTGTCTGCTTCCAAAGCTTGGGATAGAGCAGGGAGCACCAGTTCCTGCGTCAGCGTCATTTGTTGGAGATGCAAATCAATATCCACGGTGCTTCGGGCTTTGATGCCGACAACATTAGACAATAGGAAGCCGCCTTTGAATACCAAGTGAGCGCCCAGGGCGCTATTGGATAAGCGCCGTAGAATGCCCTCCATAAAATAGTAGGTCATCACAGCGTTGAAGGATAGATCTGTTTTCTGGCTGATGGCATGACAAAGGCTGGTCAATTGGCTCTTATTCATATACGAGTTCCATCACCTGGCGCACCTCATCTATCATGTTCATCTGGGTGGCAATCTCGTAGAGTTGCTGGGGCTGACGTTTGTCATATTGCCCATATGAGCGCAATAGGTTGATGTATACCTCCGAATCCATCTCCGCCTTTTGCCTGATGAAATCGCAGATGGTTCGCTCATAGGAGTATACGCGTACAGGATTTCCGTACATGGTAGTAGCCTCGGTTATGCCAAGATGCAGCCATGATTTGCGCACACGATGCAGCCTGATGTCTCGCATGGGCGCGTTAAATTTATAGTTGGAGCTCACCGTCACATCCATTGATTGGATAATCCGGTCAGTCGCTCCAAGCAAATACAAGGCTGTTTCGTGCGAAAAGACAGATTGTTTATAGCGGTATTGAAAAAAGAAAAAGGTATCGTAATCCCCACTGCTTGCAAGATAAAGACCGGGAGCCACCCTGTTGAGTACGCCTTGGCTTACCATGCGGCTAAGATAGATGGTGGGGATTTGGTTTTCTTTACAGTACGCAGCGGTAATCATACCGCGGGACGCGCGGAGGTGCGCTTCAATTTTCTGCTGATAATTCATGACACCCATCCCCTGTTGCTTACACACGTATAATTTAACATATTGTTAGTGTGAAAGCAACAAATAAAACAGTCGAACCATGCAATCGGGCACAAAGTTACATACACGCCGCTTCGTAGAACACCCGATTAAGGCACAACCCCTGGGGCGGCGCCGTTGGGCCCAGCAGCAGGCGGTCGCCGGTCTCAATCGCCTGGGTGAAGGCGTCCTCGGGCAGCTTGTGCAGGCCCACATACATCAGCGTGCCCGCGATGATGCGCACCATGTTGTATAAAAAGGCGTTGCCGTGGATGGTGAATACCAGCTCGTCGCCCTGGCGGGTCAGGTGGGTGGCGTGGATGGTGCGCATGGTGGTCTTGGCCGTGCCGCCCGACGCCTGGAAGGCGGCGAAGTCGTGCGTGCCCACCAGCGTGGCCGCGGCGCGGGCCATGGCCGCGTCATCCAGCGGCAGGGGTACATGGGCTGTAAAATGCCGCCGCAGCGCGCTGGGCTGACGGCGGTTGAAGATGCGGTATTCGTACTCCTTGCCCCGGGCGTTGAAGCGGGCGTGAAAGGCCGCGCCTACCCGCTCGCCCTTGAGGATTCGGATGTCGCGCGGCAGCAGCGAATTGAGGGCGAAGGGCAGGCGTTCGGGCGGGATGGTGCCCGTCAAATCCACATGGGCACACTGACCCACGGCGTGCACGCCCGCATCCGTGCGGCTGGCGCCCGTGATGCTGACGCGCTCACCTGTGAGGCGGTGCAGCGCGCGCTCCACCTCCTGCTGGATGCTGGGGCCGTTTAGCTGCCGCTGCCAGCCGGCGTAGTGGGTGCCGTCGTATTCAATCGTCAGCTGAACCCGGTCAGACATAGCGTGCCATCAGCAGCACCACCGCGTACAGCGCCGCCATGGAGGCAACGGCCAGCCAGTCTTTGCGGCCGGTTTTGAGCACATGCAGGCGGGTGCGGCCTTCGCCGCCCCGGTAGCAGCGGCTTTCCATGGCCATGGCCAGGTCGCCGGCCCGGCGGAAGGCGCTGACAAACAGCGGCACCAGCAGGGGAATCAGCGCCTTGGCGCGCTGCTTGAGGGAGCCCGAGGTAAAGTCTGCCCCGCGGGCGCTTTGCGCCTTCATGATTTTGTCGGCCTCCTCGGCCAGCGTGGGGATGAAGCGCAGCGCGATGGTCATCATCATGGCCATCTCGTGGGCGGGGAACTTGATGATTTTCAGCGGGCTCACCAGGCTCTCCAGCCCGTCGGTCAGCGTGACCGGCGGCGTGGTGAGCGTGAGCAGGCTGGAACCCACCACCAGGAAAATCAGCCGCAGGGAGAAGTGGATGGCGTTGTGCAGCCCCTCCTGCGTGATGCGGATAAAGCCCAGGCGCACCAGCTCGGTATCGCCGGTGCCGAAGAACAGGTTGAGCACGAAGGTGAAAATCAGCAAAATGCGCAGCGGCCGCATGGAGCGCAGCATCATCTTGCCCGGCAGCTTGGCCAGCCACGTGGCCCACACCAGGCAGGCCGCGATGGGCAGGTAGCCCAGCGGGGAGCCCACCAGAAACACGCACACGATGAAGGCCACCGTGAGCAATATCTTGATGCGCGGATCCAGGCGGTGCACCGGGCTTTCGATGGGGTAGTACTGGCCCAGCGTGATATCACGTAGCATCGGCGGCACCCCCCTTCAGGTAGGCGGCCAGATGCCCGGCCAGGTCGTCCAGCAGGTAGCTGGGCGGCAGCTCGATGCCCGCCTGCGCCAGGTCGTGGCGCAGCTTGCTGGCCTGGGGCACGTCCAGCCCCATGGCGGTCAGCCGCTCCACCTGGCTGAAGATGTCGCCGGGCGGCCCCTCCATCACCAGGCGGCCCTTCTCCAGCACGGCGACCCGCGTGGCCAGGCGGGCCACATCGTCCATGCTGTGGGAAATCATCACCACCGTGGTGCCTTCCTGATGCAGGCGTGCCACGTCGCTTAGCAGAAAATCCCGCGCCCGCGGGTCAAGCCCTGCGGTGGGCTCATCCAGCACCAGAATATCCGGCTTCATGGCCAGCACACCGGCCAGCGCCACGCGGCGCATCTGTCCGCCGGACATCTCAAAGGGCGATTTTTCGGCCACCTCTTCGTACACCAGGCCGGTCTTGTCCATGGCCTCGCGCACGCGATCCTCGACCTCCTGCTCGCTGAGCCCCATGTTGCGCGGGCCAAAGCCGATGTCCTTGCGCACGGTCTCCTCAAACAGCTGGTGCTCCGGGTACTGAAACACCAGCCCCACGCGGAAGCGCAGCGCCCGGCGGTCAGTATCCTTTTCGTTGATATCCTGCCCGTCCAGCAGCACGCGGCCGGACGTTGGCTTTAGCAGCCCGTTGAGGTGCTGCGCCAGGGTGCTTTTGCCCGAGCCTGTGTGGCCGATGAGGGCCAGCAGCTCGCCATCCTGGATGGTCAGGTCAATGTCGTGCAGGGCGGTCGCCTGAAAGGGGCTGCCCTCCTGATAGGTGTGGCTGAGGTGTTCAAGCGTGATGGGCAAGGCGCTTCACCTCCTCGCTCATTTCGTTGATGGTCAGGGTGTCCGGGCGGATGTCCAGCCCCCGCTCGCGCAGCATCTGTGCCAGCCTGGTCATCGGGGGCACATCCAGGCGGTATTCGCGCACCAGGTCCACCTGGCTGAACACCTCCCGCGGGGTACCGTCCATAACCAGCTTGCCCTTGTACATCACGGCCACGCGGCTGCACCGGGCGGCCTCCTCCATGAAGTGGGTAATCCACACCACCGTGATGCCCTGCTCGCGGTTGAGGCGCAGCGCCGTTTCCAGCACCTCCTCGCGGCCCGAGGGGTCGAGCATGGCGGTGGCTTCGTCCAGCACGATGATCTCCGGCTGCATGGCCAGAATGCCTGCGATGGCGATGCGCTGCTTTTGCCCGCCCGACAGCATATGCGGGGCGCGGTCGGCAAAGTCCGCCATGTTGACGGCCTTCAGCGCGCGGGTGATGATGGCGGGCATCTCCTCGCTGGGCACGCCCAAGTTTTCCAGGCCAAAGGCCACGTCCTCACGCACCACGGTGGCCACAATCTGATTATCCGGGTTCTGGAACACCATGCCGCAGCGCTTGCGGATTTCCCAGGTGTTCTCCGGGTCAGCGGTATCCATGCCGGCCACCTGAATGGTGCCCTTGGTGGGCGTGTACAGGCCGTTGAGCAGCTTGGCCACGGTGGATTTGCCCGAGCCGTTGTGCCCAAGCAGGGCCACAAACTCGCCCCGGTGGATGTCCAGCGAAAAATCGCTCACAGCCTCGGGGGCGCCCTCCTCATAGGTGTAGGTGACGTTTTGCAGCGTCAGGTGCGGTTGGGTCATGCTGGTTCCTCTCGGTTAAAGGCCGTGGCCATATCGTAGCGGCGGTAAAAGTCCGCCCGGTATTCGGGCAGGGCGTCCTCCAGGATGGCGCGGCGGATTTCCTGCATCAGGCGGATCAGCGTGCGCAAGTTGTGGATGGTGGCGAGCCTGGCACCGGTAATTTCGCCCGCCTTGAACAGGTGGCGGATGTAGGCGCGGCTGTGGTGCGTGCAGGTGAAGCAGTCGCAGGTATCGTCAATGGGGCGGAAGTCCTCCTCGTACTGCTTGTTTTTGATGACCATGCGGCCATCGCGGGTGAGCAATGTACCATTGCGTGCCACCCGGGTGGCCAGCACGCAGTCAAACATATCGATGCCGCGCGCCACGCCCTCCAGCAGGCAGTCGGGCGTGCCCACGCCCATCAGGTAGCGCGGCTTGTCCGGCGCGTAGTGGGGCTGCATGGCGTCCAGCATCTCATACATCAGGGCCTTGGGCTCGCCCACCGACAGCCCGCCGATGCCGTAGCCCGGGAAGTCCATGTCCCGCAGGGTCTTAACGCTCTGGATACGCAAGTCCTTATCAAAGGCGCCCTGCACGATGCCAAACAGTGCCTGGTCGGGCCGGGTGTGGCTTTTGAGGCAGCGCTCCGCCCAGCGGTGGGTGCGGTCCATGGCGTCGCGGGCGGTGCTGTGGTCACAGGGGTAGGGGCTGCACACGTCAAAGGCCATGGCGATGTCGGCGCCCAGCTTTTGTTGAATGGCCACGCTCTCCTCGGGGCCGATGAAGCGGGCGCTGCCATCCAGGTGGCTGCGGAAGTGCACGCCCTCCTCCTTGATTTTGCGCAAGTCGGCCAGGGAGAACACCTGAAAGCCGCCCGAATCGGTGAGAATGGGCCGGTCCCAGGCCATGAAGGTGTGCAGGCCGCCTGCCTTCTCTACCAGGTCCTCGCCCGGGCGCAGGTGCAGGTGGTAGGTGTTGCTGAGGATGATTTGGGCCTCCAAGCCCTTCATCTCCTCCGCCGTCATGGCCTTGACCACCGCCTGGGTGCCCACGGGCATGTAGATGGGTGTTTCGATGTCGCCATGGGGCGTATGCAAAATGCCCGCGCGGGCGCCGGTGCGCGCGCAGGTCTTGATGAGTTCAAATTGAACGGCGTTCGGCATGGATTCCTTTCACGGCAGTTCTTGTTTCATTGGTAAGACAAAGGGTGGAAGCGAGGGGGAGGTATTGGCGGGGAACCCCCCGCCAATTCAGTTCGTATCGCCCGGATTTGCCGGGCGGGCGGGGCGATTTTTCGAAGTGTAACGCAGAAAAATCATGCCCGCTGCAAACCGAACAGAAACCGTTAGGTTTCTGTTCGACCGGTGGTTGGTATGTCTGGCCAGATAGATTCCAATCCCACAATTTCCCGCTGCCAGGCCTGCCACGCGCCGGTGTTGGGCGGCGGGGCCAGGAACACCATCTGCTTGCCGGTGATGGGGTGGTTGAGGGTGAGGCGCATGCCCCACAGGGCAATCTGCTGGCCGGGCTTGCCCTGACCGTAGCGGTTGTCGCCCCACAGCGGCAGCCCGGCGTTGGCCAGCTGCACGCGGATCTGGTGGGCGCGGCCTGTTTGCAGCCGCGCGATGAGCAGGCTGTCCGTCTCCCCACGGCCCACGCACCGGTAGCTCAGCTGCGCCTGCTTGCCCTGGCGCAGATAACTGGGCACCACGCGCACCATGTTGGTCTTTTCGTCCTTCAAAAGCATGTCGCGCAGGGTGTCATAGTCCCGGGCGCGGCCCTGGGCCACCAGCACGTATTCGCGGCCCAGCGTTTTTTCGCGCACTTGGCGGCTCAGCCGTTCGGCGGCCTTGCTGGTGCGCGCGAAGCACAGCAGCCCGCCCACCGGGCGGTCCATGCGGTGCACCAGGCCGAGGTACACCTCGCCCGGCTTTTCATACTTTTCCTTGATGTAGTCCTTCAGCATGCCCAGCATGTCCGGGTCGCCGGTGGCATCGCCCTGCACAAGCAGGTTGGGCTCCTTGAGGGCGACCAGCAGGTGGTTGTCCTCATACAGGATACGCGGTGTGTCAAACATATGCTTCTCTTTCGTTGTCATGCGCCCTCCCAGCGGCCGCTGCACCCGCAGGGCAGCAGCCCGCCCGAGGTGACGGGCAGCACCAGCTCCCCGGCCTGGGCCTGTCCGCCATGGCGGGGCAGCACGGTCTTTTCCAGAATATTGCGCACCACCGTGGGCTGAAAGCCCGTGGTGTAGCTGTTGATCAGATAAAACAGCGGCCGGTCGGCCAGCAGTTGGGCAGCGCTCTGGGCCAATGTGTACAGCTCGTCCTCCAGCTTCCACACCTCGCCGGTGGGGCCGCGGCCATAGCTGGGCGGGTCCATCAAAATGCCGTCATAGCGGCTGCCGCGGCGGATTTCCCGGCGGATAAAGGCCAGCGCGTCCTCCACGATGAAGCGGCTGCCGCTTTCCGGCAGACGGCTGAGGTCGCGGTTTTCCCGCGCCCACTGGGTCATGCCCTTGGCGGCATCCACGTGGGTGACATGGGCGCCCGCCTGCATGCAAGCCAGCGTGGCCCCGCCCGTGTAGGCGAACAGGTTGAGCACCCGCGCGTTGGGCCTTTGGCGCAGCAGGCCCTGCATCCAATCCCAGTTGGCAGCCTGCTCGGGGAACAGACCGGTGTGCTTGAAGCCCGTCGGGCGCACAAAAAAGCGCAGGCCGCGGTATTGTACCTCCCAGCGCTCGGGCAGCCGGCGGCGGAAGTCCCACGCACCGCCGCCCTTTTCGCTGCGGGCGTACACGGCATCGGCCTGCCGCCAGCTGTCCGGCCTTGCCTTGGGCCAGATGACCTGCGGGTCCGGCCGCGCCAGCAGGATATCGCCCCAGCGCTCCAGCTTCTGCCCGTCGCCGGTGTCGATGACCTCAAAATCCTGCCACGAATCCGCTACGTACATGCCTGTCCTTTCTTGCTTCGCAATCAGGTGTTGATTATAGCACGAGCGGCGGGTGCGAACAACCGCGCAGAGCGCCTAAAACGTGGGGATATCGGGATATGGCTTGCTCATGGGGCTGGGGTTCGGGTATACTCCACCCATGGATGAAATGAAGGAGCGCGCAATGAAGTTTATCTCGTGGAATGTCAATGGT
>CALNAU010000037.1 GCA_937874275.1 uncultured Clostridia bacterium
GCCCGGGCCATGCGCCGGGCGGGATTGTTACAATTGGGGATTATTGACCAAACAGGGTGCGGGCGGCGCGGGTCAGCAGCTCCACGCCCACGCCGGTGGCGCCCAACGGCGCCTTGGCGCTGGCCTTGGATTGGTAGGCTGTGCCTGCGATATCCAGGTGACCCCAGGGCTTGCCGCCCGCAAACGCGCGGCAGAACAGCGCCGCGGTGGCGGTGCCCGCCGGGCGGCCGCCGGAGTTTTTGATGTCGGCGCGCTCAGATTTGTTGTGCTTCTCCAGGTGCTCAAAGTGGGGCATGCGCCACACCTTGTCGCCGCTGGCCTGGGACGCCTGCTGCAGCGCCTGCCAGATGTCCTCGTCATCGGCCACTACGCCGGTGATTTCGTTGCCCAGAGCTACGCCCACAGCGCCTGTCAGGGTGGCGATGTCGATGATCTGATCGGCGTTGAGCACGGTGGCCGCGTAGGTGAGGGCATCGGCCAGCGTGATGCGGCCCTCGGCATCGGTGTTGACCACCTCGATGTGCTTGCCGGCCAGACTGCCGATGATGTCGCCGTTGTGGTAGGCGTGGCCGGAAATCATGTTTTCACAGGCGGCCACCACGGCCACCACGTTGACCTTGGCCTTGGAGGCGGCCAGCACGCTGATGGCGCCGATGACCGCGGCCGCGCCGCCCATGTCGCAGAACATGGTCTCCATCCCGGCGGCGGGCTTAAGGGCATAGCCGCCCGAATCGTAGGTGAGGCCCTTGCCCACCAAGGCAAGCAGCTTATCGGTATCCGGGTTGTTCATGTAGCGCATCACCATGAAGCGCGGCGGCGTGTCCGAGCCCTTGGCCACGCTCCAGAAGGCTTTGAGGCCCATCTCCTGAATCTGCTGCTCGTCATACACCTCAATGTCAAACCCATGCTGCTGCGCCAGCTGCGACGCTTCCTGCGCCAAGCGCTCCGGCGTCATCACGTTGGCCGGCTCGTTGACCAGCCTGCGCGCGGCGCGGATGCCCATGGCCATGTCGGCGGCCTCGCGCAGCTTGCGCTCCTCCTCCGCCTGGGGGATACTTTCAGGCAGGTACAGGGTGAACCCCGGCGCGAAGGGCTCCTTTTTGTCGTCGTCCTTCTTTTCCGATGTGATTGGGGCCAGGCCGGTGGTCTGATAGCGGTCAAAGCCGTCATCGGCCAGCAGCAGCTGCTTGTACAGCGCGCCGCTCATCTGAAGCAAAGCGTCATCGGCCAGCAGCACATCCACCTGCGCCGCCTTGAGGGTGCGCAGGTGCTTGACCACCTCTGCCGTCAGCTCCTCCAGCGCGTCGTACGTCACTTCCTCGGGGAGCATGCCGAACAGCAGCGTGCAAACCTGCCCCTCCATCACGGCGCGCAGACTCTCCACCTTGCCGGACTTAAGCGACAGGGCGTTCAGGTTCTGTACGAGCGCTGCCGGCAGCGCGGCATCGCGCTCGCGGCCCTCCCCCAGCAGGACAACGGTCACCAGGCAGCCATGCGCGGCGGACGATAAGGGTTTGAAAGATATCATATGTGTGCCTCCTACGAAAAATTCAACTGATGGGAGCATAGCAGAAAGTGCCATACAGGTCAAAGTGAAATCACCCCTAAGCCGCTCGCCCGATGTACACAAGAAATGCAAGCTGACCCCTTGCCAGCGCCGCCCGGAATGCGTACGATGCGTCCCATGGACCTTGACGGCCCGGAGGGAGGCATACCCATGAACGATTACGCACAAAAGGTGCTGGACGGCCTGAAGGCGCGGTGCGCGCACGAGGGCGAATTTTTGCAGGCGGCGGAGGAAATCCTGCATTCTCTGGGGCCGCTGCTGGATGCTCACCCCGAATATGAGCGCGCGGGAATATTGGAGCGATTTGTGGAGCCCGAGCGCGTCATCGCCTTTCGGGTGCCCTGGGTGGATGACGCGGGGCAGGTACAGGTAAACCGCGGCTACCGGGTGCAGTTCTCCAGCGCCATCGGCCCCTACAAGGGCGGGCTGCGCTTTCACCCCAATGTGACGCTGAGCGTGATGAAATTTCTGGCGCTGGAACAGGTACTCAAAAACAGCCTGACCGGCCTGCACATGGGCGGCGGCAAGGGCGGCAGCGATTTTGACCCCAAGGGCAAGAGCGACGGCGAGGTGATGCGCTTCTGCCAGAGCTTCATGGCGGAGCTGTACCGACACATAGGCCCCGATACCGATGTGCCCGCGGGCGATATCGGCGTGGGCGCGCGGGAAATCGGCTACCTGTTCGGGCAGTACAAGCGGCTGACCGGCCGCTTTGAGGGCGTGCTGACGGGCAAGGGCGTGTGCTACGGAGGCTCGCTGGTGCGCAAACAGGCCACGGGCTACGGCCTGTGCTACCTGCTGGAAGCCATGATGCAGGCCAACGGAAAAAGCCCCGAGGGCATGCGCGCGGTGGTATCGGGCTCGGGCAATGTGGCCATCTACGCCGCCGAAAAGGCGCAGCAGATGGGCATGACCGTGGTGGCTATGAGCGACTCGCGCGGCTATATCGTGGATGAGGCCGGCGTCAACCTGGATGTGCTGCGCCAGCTCAAGGAGGTGGAGCGCGCGCGCATCAGCGAGTACGCCCGGCGCGTACCCGGCAGCGCGTACCACGAGGGTGCCTCCGGCATTTGGGGTGTGCCCTGCCAGGTGGCGCTGCCCTGCGCCACCCAGAACGAGCTGGACGCGGCGGATGCCCACCTCATGATTGACAACGGCCTGGTGGCCGTGGCCGAGGGCGCCAACATGCCCCTCACCCAGGAGGCGGTGGCGCTGATACAGAATAACGGCGTGCTGTATGCCCCCGGCAAGGCGGCCAACGCGGGCGGTGTCTCGGTGAGCGGGCTGGAGATGAGCCAGAACGCCACCCACCTCAGCTGGTCCTTTGACGAGGTGGACGAGCGGCTGCGCGGCATCATGCACCGTATCTTCCGCGCCATTGACCAGGCGGCGGCAGACTGCGGCCAGCCCGGCAACTATGCCCTTGGGGCCAATGTGGCCGGCTTTGCCAAGGTGGCCGAGGCTATGATGGCGCAGGGCATTGTTTGAGTGAGGGGTTAGGAGTTAGGAGTTAGGGCTTAGGAACAAGTAACTGTACGATTCAGGACATGGTTGAGTTTTTAGGTTCAGGACATGGTTAAGTCCTGT
>CALNAU010000038.1 GCA_937874275.1 uncultured Clostridia bacterium
TCATGGCATCGCCTGCGCCTGTGGCCGGGCCGGGCGGTACCGGCAGCGCCGGCAGATGGAAATGCTCGTCGCCAGCGGCGCAGTACAGCCCCTCCTTGCCCAGCGAGATAAACACCTGCTGCACGCCCATCTGAAGCAGGGCTGCGGCGGCGTCCTGCGGCGTTTGGCGGCCCGTCAGGCACTGGGCCTCCATCAGGTTGGGCTTGAAGGCGCGCAGCCGGTTCAAAATGGGTGTTAGCCGGGCAGCCTTTTCACAGCTCACCGGGTCTGCCATCAGAGGCACTTGCATGTGATTCGCCGCGGCTTGCAGCGCCTCCCGGCTGAGGTTGGCGTCCAGCAGGCACAGGCTGAAACCGTTGGCGGGCAGCGCGCGGATGGCCTGCCCGTCCAGCAAATCCATGGCGCGCATGTCGTTGATGGCGGCGGCCATGTCGCCCCCGTCATCATGGATGGCCATATAGACGCAGCTGGCGGCGTCCGCCCGCAGCGCGTAGCGCAGGCCAATGCCCAGCCCGTCGCAGCTGGCCACCAATGCCTGGCCGAAGGCATCGCTGCCCAGCACACAGGCCAGTTCCACCGGGATGCCGGCCTGGGCGATATGCTGGGCGATATTGCGGCCCACGCCGCCGGGCGACAGGGTCACCCGGCCGATGTTGGAATCCCGCCAGGCGAAATGCTCCCCGGGCATGCCCAGGATATCCATGTTGGCCCCGCCAATGACCAGAACAGGCGCTTTCATCTGCGTCTCACCAGCCCTCCCATGATACCGCGCACCACATTGATGATGGCGGCCGCCATCACCGCCCATTGCAGCGAGTATACCTGCACCGAGCCCGGGAACAGGCGCACCGTCAGCATGATGAGCAAGGTGTCTATCACAATGCCTATCAGCCCCAGTGTCAGCACATTGAACGCGAACAGCACCAGCTTTGCCAAAGGCCGTATAATCAGGTACAGCAGCATCAGGCTGGCGCCTGCCAGCATCGCGGTCTGCAAACTGTTGCACCACAGCCCCCACAGCAGATAATCCGCCAGCGGGAAGGCCAGCGTGCCCACGATGTAGCGCACCGCGGCCGCGAACATCAGCGCACCAACCCGGGTCCGATCAGCATGCAGTCGCCAAAGCTGAAAAAGCGGTAGCGCGCCTCTACCGCGTGGCGGTAGGCATCCAGCGTGTTCTCGCGGCCCATGAAGGCGCTGACCAGCATCAGCAGCGTGCTCTGGGGCAGGTGGAAGTTGGTCAACAGCATGTCGGTGGCGCGAAAGGGGGTGCCCGGCCTGATGAAGATGCTGGTCATCCCGCCGCCCGGCTGTATGCTGCCCTGCGGGTCAGCCACGGTTTCCAGCGTGCGTACGCTGGTGGTGCCCACACAGACCACGCGGCCGCCCTGCTGCCTGGCCCGGTTGATGCGCCGGGCGGCATCCTCGCTTACCTCATAATACTCGCTGTGCATCTGGTGGCTCTCCGCGTCCTCCGCCTTCACCGGGCGGAAGGTGCCCAGCCCCACATGCAGCAAAATGGGGATGATGTCAATGCCCTTTTCCTGCACCCGCGCCAGCACCTCGGGCGTAAAGTGCAGCCCGGCGGTGGGGGCGGCGGCACTGCCGTCAAGCTTGGCATAGACGGTCTGGTAGCGCTCGGGGTCGCTCAACTTCTCATGGATATAGGGGGGCAGCGGCGTCTCCCCAAGGGCATCCAGTACATTTTCAAAAAGGCCTTCATAGCTGAAATCCACCTGCCGGGTGCCATCGGCCATGGGCTGGCCCACACGCGCCATCAGGCGGCCATCGCCAAAGCTGACCTGCGTGCCCTCGGGCAGGCGGCGGCCTGGCTTGACCAGCGCCTCCCAGCTGTTCTGTGAGAGGCGGCGCAGCAGCAAGAATTCCACCGGCACGCCGGTTTCCACCTTGATGCCCAGCAGGCGGGCGGGGATGACGCGTGTATGGTTGATGACCAGCGCGTCCCCCTTGCGCAGATAGTCCGGAAAATCGTGGAACGAGCAATCCCGCCGCTGCGCATCCTGCCGGTTGCACACCAGCATGCGGCTGGCGTCACGGGGAAATATCGGCGTCTGGGCAATCAGCTCCTGCGGCAGGGCGTAGTCAAAGTCACTCGTTTTCATCAAACAGATTTACCTGTGTATCGCGCGCAGTGTTGGCCATGCTTTGGGGCGGCGTGCGCTGCAGGTGGCGGTAGGCCAGCTCCGTCACCACACGGCCGCGGGGCGTGCGCTGGATGAAGCCCAGCTGCAGCAAATACGGCTCGTACACATCCTCGATGGTGATGGCGTCCTCGCCCGTGGAGGCGGCCAATGTATCCAGCCCCACGGGCCCGCCGCCAAACTTGTCCATCATGGTGAGCAGCACATTGCGGTCCACCCGGTCCAAGCCCAGGCCGTCCACATCCAGCATGTCCAGCCCTTCGTGCGCCACCTCGCGGGTAATGTGGCCATCGGCCCGCACCTGGGCATAATCGCGTACGCGCTTGAGCATGCGGTTGGCAATGCGCGGCGTGCCACGGCTGCGGCAGGCAATCTCCTGCAGGCCCTCGTCGTCAAAGGGCATACGCAATATGCTGGCCGAGCGGCGCAAAATCTGCGCCAGCTCGTCCGCGGTATACATCTCCAGCCTGTACATGATGCCAAAGCGGTCGCGCAGTGGGGCCGACAATTGCCCTGCGCGGGTGGTGGCACCAATCAGCGTGAAGCGCGGCAAGTCCAGCCGCATCGAGCGCGCGGTGGGGCCCTTGCCAATCATGATATCCAGCGCACCGTCCTCCATGGCGGGGTACAGCACCTCCTCCACCGCGCGGGACAGGCGGTGGATTTCGTCGATAAACAGCACATCGCCGGCGTTGAGGTTGGTGAGGATGCTGGCCAGGTCGCCCGGTCGTTCGATGGCGGGGCCGGAGGTGATGCGCACATTCTGCCCCATCTCGGCCGCCACAATGCAGGCCAGCGTGGTCTTGCCAAGGCCCGGCGGGCCGTAGAGCAAAATGTGGTCCAGCGCGTCGCGGCGTTTGAGCGCTGCCTTGATGTAGATATTCAGGCTGTCCTTCACCGGCGCCTGGCCCACATAGTCGCGCAGGGCGCGCGGGCGCAGCGAGGCTTCGATTTCGCCGTCCTCCTGGCGGGGGCCGGAGGTTAAAATGCGGTCGTTTTCCATGCTCATCCTTTCGCCATGCCGCGCAGCGCCAGGCGTACTAGGTCGTCCGCCCGGTCATCGGGCGATGCCTGCTGGTGCGCGATGGACACCGCCCGCGCGGCCTCCGCCTGGGTGTAGCCCAGCGATTGCAGGGCCAATATGGCTTCGGCAACAGCGCCGTCGGGCTGGGCGGGCGCGGTACCCGTCAGGCCCGCCTCCACGCCAAAGTCCTCCGCCGACAGCTTGTCCTTCAGCTCCAGCGCGATGCGCTGGGCAGTCTTTTTGCCGATGCCGGGGGCGCGCGACAGCATCACCACATCGCCGGTCATGATGGCCAGCGTCAAATCGCTCAGCGGCATGGAGGCCAAAATGCCCAACGCCGTGCGCGGCCCGATGCCCGAGATGCCCGTCAGCTTGAGGAACATGCCCCGCTCCTCCCGGGAGACAAAGCCAAACAGCTCCATGGCGTCATCGCGCACGCTCAGCCAGGTGTATACGCGCACAAACTCGCCCTTGGGCGGTGCCGCGGACAGGGCTGCCGCCGTGCACAGCAGCTGGTAGCCCACGCCGCCCGCCAGGATGACCAGCTCACCCGGCGCCTTGTATTCAACGGTTCCTTCAATAAATGCGTACATGTTGTTCCTACTTCATCCTGAACTGTATTTTGGCAGGCCCCGCGTTGAGGTGCGTGATGGCCGCCGCCACCGCGTCCGCCGCGTCATCGGGCTTGGGCGCGGCGCTCAACTTCAATATCAGCATCACCATCTGCTGCACCTGGTGTTTGTCCGCCCGGCCGTAGCCGGTGATGCCTTGTTTGATTTGCATGGGCGTATATTCGTACAGCAGGGGGCTGTACTCGGCGCAGGCGCTGATGGCCACGCCACGGGCGGCGCCCACGGTAAGCGCCGTGGTGACATTTCGGGCGAAGAACAGCTCCTCGAACACGATTTCATCCGGCCGGTGGGTGGTGAGCAGCTCCTGAACGCTGTTTCTGATGTGAATCAGCCTGTCCTGCAGGCGCATATCGGGCGGCGTGGTGATGACGCCGCAGCCAATAAATACAGGGCTGTGCAACCCGGATTCCACCACGCCCCAGCCCATTGTGGCCAGCCCCGGATCGATGCCCAAAATGCGCATGCTCAGCCCCCTTTGATTTGCTACCGATGATAGAACAAAGGTTCTTGTTTGTCAAACCAATCCCTTACAGTTCGGGCTGCCAGCGCGCCATCAGGCGCTCCACATGGCGGCGGGCGATGCTGGCGCTCTCGGCCTCGTCGGCGGCGCTCTGGGGCGCCTCGCCCATCAGGCCAAGGAACTGGCTTACCTTCAGACCCAGGCGCTCCTGGATATCGGCGTCGCTGCCATTTGGGCTGACCAGGTAGTAGCACAGCAGCGAGTCCTTCTGCCCGATGCGGTGGGCGCGGTCCTCCGCCTGGCTGTGGACGGCGGGTGACCAGTCCAGCTCGCCAAACACCACGATGCTGGCGCGCTGCAGGTTGAGGCCGGAGGCCGCCCGCAGCGACACGCAGCACAGGTCGGTGCGCCCGGCCATGAAGCGCTCCACGCTCTTTTCCTTCTGCGCTGCCGTCTCCCGCCCGGTGATGAAGGCGGGGGACAGGGTTTTGAGCTCCCTGCGGTAGGTATCCATCACCGCGTGGTGATGGGCAAACAGCAGCACCTTTTCGCCGGATTCAATCAGCGCGCGCACGAACTGGCTGACATAGGGGGCCTTGGCGATGCCGGTGGCCTGCCGCTCCTCCTGGGAAATCTGCCCCTCCAGCAGCGCGCGCTGGGATGCGGTCAATTGTTCATCCCCGGCCCATCGGCGCAGCTTGTCCAGCACCGGCTGCATCAGGTGTTTGTAGGCGGCGCTGTCGGCGTCTATCTCCTGCACCAGGCGGCGCTTGTCGGGCAGCTCGGGCAGCACTTCGCGCTTTGTGCGTCGCAGCATCAGCCCCTCGCGGCGCAGGTGCTCGCCCAGCATGTCGGGCTTGATGACCACGGCGCTGCCGTAGCCGTAGCACCACTCGCGCGAGAAGCTCTCCCAGTTGCCCAGGAAGTTGAAATCCAGAATGTTGACCACGTTCCAGATTTCGCCGCCCTGGTTATAGATGGGTGTGCCGGACAGCCCCCACACCCGCTCGCAGGCGGAGGACAGCAGCGAGGCGGCCGAATATTTCTCCGTCCCCGCGCGGCGCAATTCCTGTATTTCGTCAAACACCACCGCCTTGACCGGCAGATGGGGCAGCGATTCCTTCCAGCCGCGCAGCAGCAGGTAGTGCACCAGGTAGATGTCCGCCTCGGGCAGGGGATAGGGCTTGAGCCCCTGCAATACATGCACGGTGGGCGGCCGCCCGTTTACGCGGGTAAAGCGGGCGATTTCGGCCTGCCAGTTGAGCTGCAGGTGCGGGGGCACCACAATCAAGCAGGGGAAGGAGCCGGTGGTGACCAGCGCGGCCAACGCCTGCACGGTCTTGCCCAGGCCCATCTCATCGGCCAGCAGGCCGCGGCGCACCCGGCACAGCCAATTCAGGCCGGTCTGTTGAAAGGCGCGCAGCGTGCCCACAAAGGCGCCTTCCGGCGGCCGTACATCCTGCATGGGCCCCATCAGCTGGCGCTTCTCCCGCTCGTAGGCCTGTGCCTCCAGCAGGGCGGCCTGCCAGCGGTCCAGGTCAGCCGGGGCGATGGCCAGGGGATAGCGCTGCATCAGCCAGTTGACGTCGCCGATGACGCGGCGGTGGGCAGTGAATCGCGCCGTGCCCCGGCGGCCGCCATCGCTGCCGGGGAACAGGCGCTTGGCCATCTCGGTGACAGGGGCTTCACCCTTGATGGTCCAAACCTTGCTGCGGCGGTTATAGCTCAGCGTGCCGTACAGATGCCCGGTGTTTCCCGCCGGGCGCAGGAAGGCGGGAATATCGTCCTCTTCATCCGATGGCGGAAGGGATGGTAGTTCCGTCACAGGAACAACGGATTCGGATGCGGCAGGGATCGTTTGTGCGGGCGTACCCGCCGGGTGGGCGATGCCCCACAGCCGCCGCAGGCTGAGCAGGCGGCAGGGCTTGCCGGAGATGGTGTCGGGCAGGTCAAAACCCTGCTCGCAGACCAGCACGATGGCATCCACGATGTCTGACGCGAGGTAGCGCTCCGCCTGGCGGATGAGGCTTGGCTTGTTGGGCCGCCCGCGCTTCACCTCAATGCCGATGCCCTGCACCAGAAAGTCGACCCGGCAGCGCGGCATCAGGCGCTTCTCGTGCTCATAGGGCAGGCCGTGATCGGCGAGCGCCTGGGCAATCCGGCGGTGCAGGTCATACTCGTCCAGCGTCAGCGGCGCGCGCAGCGTGCGCAGGGCATCCATCACCCGGTCCAGCGTGGTTGGCATAGCGTCTCCTTTGTATCAGTTGTTGTTTATTATAGCCTACGCATTAGATGTTTACAATGTATTAACAACCATGTCTTGAAGATGAAGAATTGTTCTGATAAGATACAAAATGACGAAAATTGTCAAGAGGGAGGGCTTATGGCGCGCAGAAGGGTCCCGACGTTGTTTCTGGCGATTGTACTGCTGCTGGCACCCATGGCGGGAACCGCCGCCGAGGGGACCATCCGGCTGGAGGATATACCCAACATCATACGCCCCGGCAAGACCGAGCGGATCAGCTTTTCCGCCGGTCAGGCGGGCAATGTCACCCTGTCGCTGGAGGACGCGGCAGGCAACACGCTGGGCATGGTGCGCGACAATCTTTCGCTGGCCAATGCCGGCGCCAACAGCCTGTTCTGGAATGGCAGCCTGCCGGGCGGCGATACGCTGCAGCCCGGCGAATATATACTGGCGCTGCGCATGGGCGACGCGGTGGACAAGAAAAGCGTCACCATCGGCCAGCCCAGCCCCCAGCTAACCAACCTGCGCCTGAGCGACGCCGTGATGACGCCGGGCAGCAGCTGGTCGGTCAGCACCACGGCCAACATGGCCGGGGAGCTGCGCATGACCATCTTTGACGATAGCCACCAACAGCACGAGATATTGCACGAACAGGTGCCCGCGGGCAACCTGATGATTCCCTGGGACGGCGTGGTGCCGGGATATAAGGCGCCTGCCGGCACGCACACGCTGTCGCTGACGCTGATTGACGAGCAGGGCTTTGAGAGCAACCCCTATCACCTCCTGGTCACCATGCAGCTGCCGCCCGAGCCCACCCAGGTGCCCACGCCCAGCCCCTCACCCGTGCCCACGCCGCAGCCGGAGCGCTACAAGATACCCAGCGCCGAGGATATTTCCCGCGACCAATACGGCAGCAGCTACTGGGCGCTGCCGGTGGGTAAGTGGGATGAGCAGGCCATCTGGGATGTGATGATGCAGCCCATCACGGTGCTGGTGGGCCGCGATCAGCGGGAGACCTACAAGCTGCGCCTCACGCCCGACAAGAGCAACGCGCGCGATAACATCGTGGGCGAAATCACCTATGTGTCCCAGGGCGTGCATGTGCTGGAGACCCTGGACAACGGCTGGTCGCTGGTGGAAACTTTCAACAGCAGCTACGGCCCCAACAACCGCTCACGCCGGGGCTATGGGGATACGGACGCGCTCATCCGCGGCTATGTGGAAACCAGTGTGCTGGAGACTGTTACCCCCAGAACCGAGTACGGCCTGTTGATTGATAAGCTCAAGCAGGAGATGTACGTGTTTGAGAATGGCAAGCTGCTGACCACCCTCATCGTATCCACCGGCAACCCCACCCGGCAGCAGCCCTGGAACGAGACGCCGTCGGGCGAATACCTGATGGTGAGCCGCATGGGCGATTTCCCGGCCGGCAACCTGACCTGCGGCATGGGCATGCGCATCAACGGCGGCACCGCCATCCACGAGGTGCCTTACCTGACCAACGCGGTGACCGGCGCCCGCGACTACAGCATCTCCGAGCGCGTGCTGGGCGAAAAGGCCAGCCATGGCTGCATCCGCGTGCAGCGCAGGAACAATGAGGATGGTGTGAACATGACCTGGGTGTGGAACAACATCAAGGTCAACACCAAGGTGCTGGTGTGGGATGATACCAACCGCTACCACGAGTATCCGGAGGACGACCTGATGCTCTACTTCAACCCGGACCGCGGGCAGTATTACCATAGCAACCAGCGCTGCCCCAGCATCCGCGATGTGTTCCTGCCCCTGAAGGGCTCCTTCACCTACGCGCAGCTGGATGACGCCGAGCACCAGAAGTACACCCCCTGCAAAACCTGCAACCCGCCTGAGCGCAGGGGATTGATTGACGAGATAAACCGCGCTAACGGGTATTGACACCGACAGGGCAGCCGCGACAAGGCTGCCTCAGACCGTCAAAAAACCTCTGGTTTCTTGACGGGAAGGAACGGTGGGCCATCCGCCTCTCACTTCGTTCCCGGGCGGCGGATGGCAAGGAAACCCTGGCTTTGCCAGGCCTTCCGCCCCACCGCGCATGTCGCTGGGGCGGATTTCCATCAGAGGGCTCCGCCCTCCGAACCCTCCCTGATGATACTTCTTTGACAGTCTGAGGGGAGTCGCAACACAACTGCCCTTGCTTTATCTAACGGTTGCGCACGGCCGCAAAAACCGCTATACTATATCATGACCTGTAGGTCATTTCCGGCGAGGGAGGGTTCTCCGTGATGGAATACAAAATCAAGAACGATATGGGCACGATTTATATCTCCGAGGAGGTCATGCTCAAGGTCGTGGGCTACGCGGCGTTAGAGAGCTATGGCATCGTCGCCATGTCCTCCAAGCGGGCCAAGGACGGCATTGTCGAATGGCTGGGGCGTGAAAACCTCAGCAAGGGCGTGCAGATCCGCCTGGTGGAGGATATGATTGACGTGGACCTGTTCATCGTCGTTGAATACGGCATTTCGGTCACGGCTGTGTGCACCGCCATCAAGGAAGTGGTGAAGTACAAGCTGGAGAGCATGACCGGTGTCAAGGTCCGCAACGTGAACATAACGGTAGAAGGCATCCGCGTCTGACGGCGCCTGAATCGGAGGGACGCAGATTGGCAGATTTTAAGGCGATAGACGCCGTTTTGCTTCGTGAGATGGTGGTTGCCGGGGCAGCCCTGCTGGAGAAAAATCGCGAAGCGGTCAACCAGCTTAACGTTTTCCCGGTGCCCGATGGGGACACCGGCACCAACATGTCCATGACCATGATGTCCGCGGTGCGGGAGCTGAACCAAAACGAAGCCGCATCCGTGGGCGAAGCCGTGGCCGCGCTGGCCAAGGGCGCCCTGCGCGGCGCGCGCGGCAACTCGGGCGTCATTCTTTCCCAGCTGTACCGCGGCTTTGCCAAGGCGCTGGAGGATTTGCAAAGCCCCATCACGCCCACGCAGTTCGCGGCGGCGCTGAAGGCCGGCTCCGATACGGCGTACAAGGCCGTCATGAAGCCCAAGGAGGGCACGATCCTGACCGTCGCCCGTGTGGTGGCCGATGACGCCGTGCGTCAGGCAGCCATGGCGCCGGAGGATTTTGAGGCCCTGTTCCGCGTCATCAGCACCTCGGGCGAGGCCATCCTCAAAAAGACGCAGGAAATGCTGCCGGCTCTCAAGCAGGCTGGCGTGGTGGATGCCGGCGGGCGCGGCCTGCTGCTCATCTACGCGGGCTATCAGGCCGCCTACAAGGGCGAGCAGGTGGACGAGCTGGTCATCGACACCACAGGCGACGCCAAGGAAGACGATGGCTTCATCGACGATCACGACAGCATCGGCGAAATCAAATACGCCTACTGTACTGAGTTTTTTGTGCAAAACCCCTTCAGCAGCCTGACGGATACGGACATCGCTTCCTTCCGCCGCAAGTTGAGCCGCCTGGGCGACTGCGTGCTGGTGGTGGGTGACAACAACCTGCTTAAGGTGCATGTGCATACCAACGAGCCCGGAAAGGCCCTGCAATTTGGCCTGGCGCTGGGTGAGCTGGACGGCATGAAGATTGAGAACATGCTGCAGCAGCGCCGCGACAACGAGGCCAAAAAGGAAGAGCAGGAGCAAAGCGCTACCCCCAAGCCCTACGGCATGGTGTCGGTGTCGCTGGGCGAGGGCTTCTCCCGCATCTTTAAGGACCTGGGTGTGGATGTCGTTGTCGACGGCGGCCAGACCATGAACCCCAGCATTGAGGATTTGAGCCGCGCGGTGGAATCCATCCGGGCGGATACCATCTTTGTGTTGCCCAACAACGGCAACATCGTGCTGGCCGCCCAGCAGGTGGCCCAGATGACCGAGAAAAACGTCGTGGTACTGCCCACCAAGAACGTGGCCATGGGCATCGCGGCGGTGGTTGCCTTCCAGCCGGATTTTGACGCCAAGGAAAACGAGCAGCGCATGAACGAGGCGGCCGAGCGCGTGCGCACCGGTACCATCACCTACGCCGTGCGCGACACCCTGATGGAAAATCTGGATATCAAGGAAGGCAGCATCATCGGCCTGCACAACGGTGAGGTGACGGTCAACAACGGCTCGGTGGTGGATACGGCGCTGGAACTGATGCAGCAGATTGTCACCGATGACGACGGCCTGATTACCGTCTACTACGGCAAGGATACCAAGCCCGAGGATGCCGAAGCCCTGGGCGCCATGATTGCCGAGCGCTACCCCATGTGCGACGTGGAGGTGCAGGACGGCGGCCAGCCGCTGTACTACTACCTGCTGTCGGTGGAATGACCTGCAACAACCCATGGAGCAGCTGCCGTTCTTGCGGCAGCTGCTTTTGTAACCGGAGGCCATGTGCAACTGCGTGATTTGAAGGGGTTGGGCCCCAAGCGGCTGGCCATGCTGAATGCCGCGGGTATCCACAGCGCGGGCGACCTGCTGTGGCAGCTGCCGCGCGGCTATGTGGATACCACGGTGGATACGCCCATCGCGGCGCTTCAGCCGGGGCAGATGGCCTGTGTGGCCGTGACCTTTCTGGCCCAACCCGCCATTCGCTATCTGAAGGGGCTCAGCATGGTGACAGCCAAGGTGGCGGATGACAGCGGCACGCTGCAAATCACCTGGTTCAACCAGCCGTGGAACCGCGCCAACTGGCACAAAGGGGACGAGGCCGTGTTCCATGGCCGGGCGGAGCGCTTCCGGGGCCAACTGGTGATGCAAAACCCCAGGCTCGTGAAGGAGCGGGGCATCATCCCCCAATACAGCCCCATCGAGTCCATCGCCAGCGCGCACCTGGCGGGCTTTATCGAGCAACTGCTGCCCCATGTGGAAGCTGTTTGCCCCGAGAGCCTGTCGCCCCGCCTGCGTCAGTTGTGGCAGCTATGCGGCCTGACGGACGCGCTGCGCGCGGTGCACCGGCCGCAGGACGCCGCCGAACTGGCTGCTGGCAAACGCCGTATTGCCTTTGAAAATCTGCTGCTGTATCAGATGGCGCTGCGCGCGGTGCAAGGGGAGGCACAGCAGGGTGTCCCCATTCCTACGGATGAAGGCATCATCAACCGATTCTGGCGGCAGACGGGCTTCGCGCCCACCGGAGCCCAGCAGCGCGTGCTGGCGCAGATTCTGGCGGATATGGCGTCGGGCCGCGCCATGCGCAGGCTGGTGCAGGGCGACGTGGGCAGCGGCAAGACAGCCGTTGCCTTTGGCGCGGTGTGCGCGGCGACCGCGGCCGGCTGGCAGAGCGCGTTAATGGCGCCGATCGAGATTTTAGCCCGGCAGCATTTGAGCAGCGCGCGCGAGGTGTTGGAGCCACTGGGCATCCGCTGCGGGTTGCTGCTGGGCGGCATGAAGGCAGCGGAGCGCCGGGAAGCCCTGGCCCATATTGAGGATGGAACGTGGGATTTGGTCATCGGCACCCACGCCCTGTTGGGCGAGGGGGTGCGCTATCACCGTTTGGCGCTGGTGATTACCGACGAGCAGCACCGCTTTGGCGTGCGCCAGCGCCAGCGCCTCAGCGACAAGGCGCATCAGGATGAACCCGCCCATGTGCTGGTGATGTCGGCGACCCCCATCCCGCGTACATTGGCGCTGATTTTGTACGGTGATTTGGATGTGTCGGTGGTGGATGAGCTGCCGCCCGGTCGCACGCCAGTGGCCACCCGCATCGTGCCCGAGGATAAGCGTGAGGGGCTCTATCAATTTATCCGCCAGAAGGTGGCCGCGGGGGAGCAAGCCTACCTGGTGTGTCCCCTGGTGGAGGAAAGCGAGCGTGTGGAGGCAAAGGATGCCCAGGCCACCTACCGCGAATTGTCCGCAGGTCCCCTCAAGGGGCTGCGCCTGGGGCTTACCTGGGGCACCCAGCCGCCGGCCGAAAAGGAAGAGGTCATCGCCCGCTTTAGCGCGGGGGAGATTGATGTGCTGGTGGCCACCACCGTCATCGAGGTGGGGGTCAACGTGCCCCGCGCCACCGTGATGGTGATTGAAAATGCCGACCGCTTCGGCCTGTCCCAGCTGCACCAGTTACGCGGGCGCGTGGGTCGCGGCACGCAGGAGAGTTGGTGCTTCCTGCTGGGCGAGCCCAACGAGCGCCTGCGCACCCTCAGCGCCACCAACGACGGCTTTGTCATCGCGCAAAAGGATTTGGAACTGCGCGGCCCGGGCGACTTCCTGGGCACGCGTCAGCATGGCCGCCTGCTGCCCGACGCCTTTGGCGTGGGCGATATGCGCCTCATCGAGGAGACCCGCGCTGCCGTGCACACCCTGACCCACGACCCGGCGCTGGCCCAGGAGGAGCAGACCGTGCGTACCCGCGCCATGCAAAAGTATGAGCGGGTGTTGGAGGAGATCGGGTTTCATTAAAATATGGCGGATTTCTATTGACACCGTCCCTGCCCGAATGCTATGATGCCGTTGAAACCCGATGAAATCAATCGGGATTACAGAAAACGCAGGAGGGAAGGGGCTTGAAGCTGTCTACACGCGGCCAGTACGCGCTGCACGCCATGATATTTCTGGCCCGCAAGGCGGGCGAAGGCCCGCAGTCCCTCAAGACCATCGCCGAGGACGGCCTGCCCGAGCAATATCTGGAGCAACTGCTGGGCGCGCTGCGGCGCTCCGGCCTGGTGACCACTGTGCGCGGGGCGGCGGGCGGCTATCGCATTGCCCGCCCGGCCAGCGAAATCACCGTGGCCAACATCCTGGAATCCACCGAGGGCCCGGTCAATTTGTCCGAGTGCGTGGGCGATTCGGCCAGCTGCCCCCGCGGCGCTGCCTGCGCCACACGCGACCTGTGGGCCTACCTGACGGATAACATCAACCACCTCATGCAGGGCATCAGCCTGCAGGACGTGCTGCAAAACAAGCCCTACGGGGCAAAGGAGTATACCAATTCATGAACCGCATCTACCTTGACAACGCGGCCACCACCCCGGTGTCCCAGCCGGTGCTGGACAAGATGATTCCCTATTTCCGCGAGCACTACGGCAACGCCTCCAGCGTGTACGACACGGGTCGCGACGCCCGCCGTGCCATCGACGCCGCCCGCCGCCAGGCGGCGGAAGCCATTAACGCCCAGCCGGGCGAGGTCTACTTCACCGGCGGCGGCTCCGAGAGCGACAACTGGGCCATCAAGGGCGTTGCCTTTGCCCGGCGCGACAAGGGCAACCACATCATCACCACCCAGGTGGAGCATCACGCCGTGCTGCACACCTGCCAGTGGCTGGAAAAACAGGGCTTTGAGGTCACCTACCTGCCGGTGGATGAATACGGCCGCGTGACCGCCGAGCAGGTGGAGAAGGCCATCACCGATCAGACCATTCTGATCACCATCATGGCCGCCAACAACGAAATCGGCACGCTGATGCCCATCGCGCAAATCGCGCAGGTGGCTCACCAGCACAAGGCGCTGTTTCATACCGACGCGGTGCAGGCCATGGGTGCTGTACCCATTGACGTGGTGGCCTGGGGCGTGGATCTGCTGTCGCTGTCGGCCCACAAGTTCCACGGCCCCAAGGGCATGGGCCTGCTGTATGTGCGCAAGGGCACCCGCATTGACAACCTGGTGCACGGCGGTGCGCAGGAGCGCGGCAAGCGCGCCGGCACCGAAAACCTGCCCGCCATCGTGGGCATGGGCGAGGCCATGATGATCGCCGCCCGCAACCAGCCGAAGAACGCCAAGCGCCTGTCGGCGATGCGCGACCGGATGATTGCTGGCCTGCTGGAGAAAATCCCGCACAGCCGCCTCAACGGCCACCCCACCGAGCGCCTGCCCGGCAACGTCAACGTATCCATCCGCTACATCGAGGGCGAGGCCATGCTGCTCAGGCTGGATATGGCGGGCATCGCCGCAAGCAGCGGCTCGGCCTGTACCTCCGGCTCTCTGGACCCATCCCACGTGCTGCTGGCCATTGGCCTGCCCCACGAAATCGCCCACGGCAGCCTGCGCTTTTCCCTATCGGATGAGAGCGTGGACGCCGATGTGGATGAAGTGCTCAACGTATTGCCCGGCATCGTGAAAACGCTGCGGGATATGTCCCCCATCTATCCAGGAAACGAGGGTTAATCACATGTATTCGGAAAAAGTGCTGGACCATTTTGCCAATCCCCGCAACGTGGGGGAAATTCAACAGGCCGACGGCGTGGGCACCGTGGGCAACGCCAAGTGCGGCGACATCATGCAGATTTACCTGAAGGTAGAGGACAACATCATCAAGGATGTGAAGTTTAAGACCTTTGGCTGCGGCGCCGCCATTGCCACCAGCTCCATGGCCACCGAGATGGTGAAGGGCAAAACCATCGAGGAAGCCCTGCAGCTGACCAACAAGGCGGTCGCCGAGGCCCTGGATGGGCTGCCCGGCCCCAAGGTACACTGTTCTCTGCTGGCCGAGGAGGCCATCCACGCGGCGATTGAGGACTATCAAAAGAAACACGCCCCAACCACGTAAAGCCCGACCGACCCCGGAAGGAGCCTTATGACCGAACTGCACGGCAACCTCAGCGGTATCAGAGACAGTCACATCAAGCAAATTGAAGAGCTTTACCAATATCCGGTGGGCAGCGATGAATTCCTGCCGCCGGATTTGGCGCGTATATTGGCCGGGCACAGCGCGGCCATCAACCGCGAGATTTCCATCTACATCTCCCGCGGCGGCGATGTGCTGGACATCACCGTGGGGTACCTGGACAATGTATCCCTGGCCGAGCTTAGCCTGCGCCGCAGCCGCGAGCGGCTGAGCATGGTGCGCTGCATCCACACGCACCCCGGCGGCAGCGCCCACCTGTCCGATGTGGACCTGACCGCGCTCAAAACGCTGCGGCTGGACGCCATGTGCGCCTTGGGTGTGGATGGCCAGGGCCGGGTTACCGGCGTCACCGCGGCCTTCCTGGGCGAGCGGGTGGACGGTGTGCCCCAGCCGTGGCTGACGCCTGTGTTCGCGCTGGACGACCTCCCCCAGGAGGAATGGCTGCACCAGATTGCCGTCAGCGATCAGGCGGTGCTGCGCGGGGAAGAGCGTGAGATGGACCGCCCCGAGCGGGCGCTGCTCGTTTCCATCGACAGCCAGAAATCCCTGGACGAGCTGGAGGCCCTGTGCGAAAGCGCGGGCGCCCAGGTGGTGGGGCGCCATCTGCAGGCCAAGACCCGCCCCGACACCGCCACCTATGTGGGCAGCGGCAAGGCGGGCGAATTGGCATTGGAAGCCCAGGCCTTGGAGGCCGATATCTTGGTCACCGATGACGAGCTGACCGCCATGCAGACCAGCCGCCTAGAGGAGCTGGTGGGCATCCCGGTGGTGGACCGCACCACGCTGATTTTGGACATCTTTGCCCAAAACGCCATCACCAGCGAGGGCAAGCTGCAGGTGGAGCTGGCCCAGCTCAACTACCGCGCCAGCCACTTGAAGGGCCAGGGCCTTGTGATGAGCCGCCTGCTGGGCGGCATCGGCGTGCGCGGCCCCGGTGAAAGCAAGCTGGAGATGGACCGCCGCTACATCCGCGAGCGCATCAACCAGCTGAAGTCCGAGCTGCGCAAAATGGAGCGCCAGCGCGCCATCCGCCGCAAGGGGCGCGAGCGCAACGCCGTGCCCGTGGTGGCGCTGGTGGGCTATACCAATACCGGCAAGTCCACCTTGCTCAACCGCCTGTCGGGCGCTGATGTGCTGGTCAAGAATCAGCTATTCGCCACGCTGGACGCCGTCAACCGCAAGGTGGACCTGCCCGATGGCGACAGCTTTGTGCTGGTGGATACGGTCGGCTTCATCAACAAGCTGCCCACCGACCTTATTGAGGCCTTTCACTCCACGCTGGAGGAGGCCGCCCTGGCTGATATGCTGGTCATCGTGTCCGACGCCGCCTCGCCCGAACACATGGCGCAGCGCGCCGTGGTGGACGAGGTGCTGGCCAAGCTGGGCGCGCAGCATCAGCCGCGCATCGAGGTGCTCAACAAGTGTGATATTGCCCCGCCTGCCAGCGTGTACTCGCTGCCGGGCGCCATCTGCGTATCCGCGCAGACGGGGGAAGGGCTGGACAAGCTGCTGGCCGAGATTGCCCGCCTGCTGCGGGTGCGCGAGCGGCCGTATAAGCTGTTTGTCCCCTTCAAGGACTATAGCCTGCTCAACGATTTGCGCCAGCAGGGCCGCATCCTGGAGGAGGAGCATCAGGAGCAGGGCACGCTGGTGACCGTGATGCTGGAATCGGCGGCGCTGGGCCGCCTGAACGCCAAGTATGGGGAGCTGCAGGCCGATATCCCCGATGACGCGGACGCATGATGGTCAAGGCCGTTTCCCTGCTGGCGGTGTTCCTCAGCCTGTCTCAGGCGGCGCTGCATGCCTATGTGGCGCAGACCAGCCTGGGCGGTGTGTTATACTTGGTGAACCGGCGCTATGCGCTAAGCCAGCACTATGAACCGGCGGACCTGGTTGCCCCCCGGGTGCCCGGCGGCGACAAGACAGGCACCCTGATGCGCGAGGAGGCGGCGCTGGCGCTGGAGCAGCTATTTGCGGCGGCGCTGGCCGAGGGGCAGGAGCTGGTGGCCAGCAGCGGGTATCGCAGCTATAAAAAACAGGCCACCATCTGGGATAACAAGGTCAGCCAGGTGGGGCGGCGCAAGGCGCAGCTGTACGTGGCGCCGCCCGGTGCCAGCGAGCATCAGCTGGGCCTGGCGATGGATTTGGCCCGCAAAAGCAATGGGCACCTCAACGCCGCCTTTGGCAAGAGCGAGGAGGGGCGATGGGTTGCGCAAAACGCGCACCGGTTTGGCTACATTGTGCGCTACCGTGCCGATTGGACGGACATCACCGGCTACGCGGACGAGCCCTGGCACATCCGCTATGTGGGCAGGGAGCACGCGCAGACCATCGTAGAGATGGATATCCCGTTGGAAACCTATGTGGAGCAGTTGAGCGCGGCTGCGTTTGGCGAATATCTCAGGGAGGACGGCGAATGACGAGCAAAAGGGCCTGGGCGGCCTTGATGGCACTGACCTGTTGGCTGGCGGCCTTTGTTACCATGGCCGAACCGGTATGGAACTTTCCCCTGGCGGCCAACGTGGTGGAGGGCAAGGGCGGCTACCTGGTGCTGACCAACCGCGAAACGCTGCTGGACAGCAGCTATGTGCCCCAGAACCTGACGGCGCTCAGCCTGCGCAGCGTAGGGCGCGACCATGAGCTGCGCCGGGAGGCGGCCGATGCCCTCACCCAGATGTTTGTCGCAGCCGAGGCCGATGGGCACAAGCTGTATGTGAAAAGCGCCTACCGCAGCTGGCAGACGCAAAGCTCCATGTACCACAACCGGGTGGAGCGTTATAACAAGGACGATGGCGTGGTGGCATATCCTGGCTCCTCCGACCATCAGACCGGGCTTGGGGTTGACATCCTCAACTACGAGTGGACCAAGCGCGAGGGCATGACCCCCGCCTTTGGCGAGACGGCCGAGGCCCAGTGGATGGAGCAGCACTGCGCCCGCTTTGGCTTCATCCTGCGCTACATGCCCGAAAAGCAGGAGATCACCGGCATCATCTACGAGCCGTGGCACTTCCGCTATGTGGGGCAGGAAGTGGCCCAATACATCATGGAAAACCGCCTGTCGCTGGAGGAGTTTGACCAATCGGTGAAGGCGGCCATCGCGGCCTATGAGGCCCAGGGCGGCGACTACGCGGCGCTGTGCCGCCAGCTCAACGCCCCGCCCGAGCCCAAGATGCTGGGCGAAAGCGATGAGGAGGGCGACGGCGAGGTTTCCCTGTTCTACCCAAGCAACCCCTGAGGAGGCGACATGCGTTCCAAATTCATCCGGCGACTGGCGATGGGCCTTGTTTGCCTGAGCCTGTTTTCCTTTGCGGAAGAGCCGCCGGAGGATTTGCTGCCCGTGGAAACCGCGCCCCCGCTGGCCGAGCCCACACAGCCGCCCGGTCAATCGATGCTGGATACCGATGGCATCCTGTGCCTGGTAAACCGGGATTTGAAAATCACCAAGCACTATGTGCCGGCCGACCTGCGCATGCCCGAGGTAGCCACCCGCAAGAAGGGCATGGAGGAGCGCATTCTGATGCGCGAGGAAGCTGCCCAGGCGCTTGAAAAGATGTTCCAGGCGGCCAAGTGGGAGGCCAAATACACCCTCTACGCCGCCAGCGGGTACCGCAGCTACGGCATTCAGCAGATACTCTTTAACGGCAAGGTGGAGGCCGTGGGCAGCCGGGACGCCGCGCAAAAGACGGTAGCCCCGCCCGGCACCAGCGAGCATCAGCTGGGCCTGGCCATGGACGTGCAGGCCCCCTCGCTGCTCAACCTCAACCGCGCCTTTGGTGACACAGAGGAGGGCAAGTGGGTGGCGGAAAACGCGCACCGCTTTGGCTTCATCATCCGCTACAAGCGCGAATGGACGGACATCACCGGCTATCTGTACGAGCCCTGGCACATTCGCTACGTAGGGGTCGCGCACGCGCGCGCCATTTACGCGCTGGATGTGCCGCTGGAGACGTACGTCGCCGCGGTATCGCAGCTGCCGGAGTATGTGCTGCGCGGCGGCAGCGATTTGCTGCTGGAAGGGCTGGCGCGCCAGTTGATGGCCGAGGTGCCCCAGCAGCCCGCGCCGGATTTGATGGGCGCGCAGACGCCCGAGCAGCAGGACGCTGCGCTGCGTGCGGCCACCGCGCCCTATTTGCCGGCAGGCGCCAGCTATGAGCAGGTGCTCTGGGCCATCTACCCCACGCCCAAGCCCACCGCGGGCCCACGAATCGACGCGGATGAGGAGACGTCGCTGTTCTCCTCCAGGCAGGAGCAGGATGTCGTCTCTCCTTGACAAGCTGCGCGCTGTACAGCCCATCCGAAAAGCCGAAGCACCCGCCCGCCGGGCGGATGGCTGCCTGGTTAAAACCCAGGACCACCCCTGCCGGGATTTCCCGGCCATGCCGCTGTCGCCCGATACGCTGCGGCTGATGGCGGCCTTCGCGGCGGAGGAGCACCTGCGGCCTGAGGATTTGCTGTTTCTGGACACCGAGACTACCGGCCTCAGGGGCGGTGCGGGCACGGTGGCCTTTTTGATTGGACTGGGCCGGTTTGAGGGCGAGCACTTTGTCGTCACCCAGTACCTGATGCGGGACTATGACGAGGAGCCATTTGTGCTGGCCCCAGTGCTGGAGGCGCTGGGGCGCTGCAAGGCGGTGGTCACCTTCAACGGCGCGTCCTTTGACATGCCGCTGGTGCAGACGCGCCTCATCATGAACCGCCTGCACCAGGGGTATGAGGCGCCGCCCAACCTGGACTTGCTGCATATCGCACGGCGGGTGTACAAGCTGCGGGTCAGGCAATGCACCCTTGGGCGGCTGGAGGAAGAGGTGTTTGGCACGCCCCGCGTGGACGACTTGCCGGGCAGCCAGGTGCCGGAACGCTACTTCGAATACATCCGCACGCGGGAGCTGGCGTTGCTGGATGACATACTGGCGCACAACGCCCAGGATATCCTGTCCATGGCCCGGCTGCTGTATGCCCTGGCCCACCTGCACGAGCAGCCGCTTTCTGCGCAGGACCAGCGCGATTTATACAGCCTGGGCCGCGTGTTTGAGCGCCGGGGCGAGCGGGAGCGGGCCGGCCAGTGCTTTCGCGCGTGTGACGACCGCAGCGTGCGGGAGCTGGCCCAGATGCGGCTGGCCAACCTGCTGCGCCGCGATGGCCGGCATGACGAAGCCGTCGGCCTGTACGAGCAGGCGCGGGTGGCCGGACGGGGCGGGGTCAAGGTATATATCGAGCTGGCAAAAATCTACGAGCACCGCTTCCGCGCGCCCGGCCGCGCGCTTGCCATCGCTCGTCAGGGCATGCTATATTGTTTGGAGCGCCTTGATGAAGGCGGGGCTGACAGCCCGGAATACAAGGATTTGGCGCACCGGGTCAACCGGCTGATCGCCAAAACAGGAGGAAAAACGGATGGGATTACTGGACGGCATGAAGATACGTTCCGCGCTGAGCAAGCATCAAAAGGGGGACGTGCAGGGGGCCAAGCATGACTACGAGGCGTTGATCGCCCAGGGCATATACAGGCCGCTGTTTCTGCTGCCGTATTCGGTGATTCTGCTGCGCGAGGGCGGGGAGGAAAACCTGCAAAAGGTCAAAAACGTGCTGGCCAAAATACAGCGCAACAAGGAATTGACTCCCGAAGACCGCTCCCAGCTGCTGATGAACTACGCCGTGGCCGACTGGAAGCTGGGCAACCGCGAGAAGGCCGTCAAGCTGATGGAGTCCTCCCACCGCGAGCGCCCCTGCGGGCTGACGTACCAGACGCTGGGCTTCCTGTATGTGGAGATGAATGACGCCGAGCAGGCCATGGCTTACAACACCGAGGCGCTGGACTATGACGACGAGGACAGCGTGTGCCTGGACAACATGGCCCAGACCTACTACCGCGTGCTGGGCGATAAGGAGCAGGCCAAGCCCTACTTTGACAAGGCGCACCGCATCAAGCCGGGTCAGATTGATACGCTGTGGTTCCTCTCCCGCTATGACCTGGAGAAGGGCGACACGCAGGCCGCCATTGACAAGCTGGAGACGGCCAGCGAGGGCAGGTTTTCCCCGCTCAACTATGTGGACAAGGAACAGGTAGAGGCAGAAATCGCTCGTCTGAAGGGCAATGCCTGAGCGGCTGCGCAGCCTGTCCGGGCCCCGGCGTGCGCTATCGGCGCTGCTGGCGGCGCTGGTGGTGCTGATGGTGGTATTTATCTGGAGCAACTCGCTCAAGGACCCGGAGGCGTCGCTTAGGCAGAGCGCGGTGGCCGAGCGGCTGGTGAAGCCGTTGATACTGGCCATCCCGATGCCCAGCCTGCATACGCCCGAGATGATCAGCCTGCTGACGCGCAAGCTGGGCCACTTTGCGGAATTTTTTCTGCTGGGCGTGCTGCTGATGGCGCTGGCCATCGCGCTGCGCCCGGCGTTAGCGCTGCCCGCGTGGGGGCTGTTATTGTTTGCGGTGGCGGTGGCGGTGGCAGATGAAGGCCTGCAGTTTTTAAGCGACCGCGCGCCGCGCCTGGCCGATGTGCTGCTGGATAGCGTGGGCGCAGGCTGCGGGTTGGCGGTGGCCTGGCTGTTTGGGCGGCTGTGGCGTTCGCGCCTGCGTGCCGCCATGGGGAGGAATGGGCATGTTTGATTATCTGCGTCAGGACCCGCAGGGCTTCCTGATGTTCATGCTGTACCGCGCGCCCGCGGTGCTGCTGGCGCTTACCTTTCACGAGGTAGCGCATGGCTATGTGGCGCTGCGAAGCGGCGACCCCACGGCCCAGATGCTGGGCCGCCTGTCGCTCAACCCCCTCAAGCACCTGGACCCCATCGGCACGCTGAGCATGTTTATCATGGGCTTTGGCTGGGCCAAGCCCGTGCCCGTCAACCCCAACAACTTTCGCCGCGGCAGTCGGGACGACCTGTTGGTCTCCCTGGCCGGGGTGACGACCAACATGATTCTGTTTATCGTCAGCACTTTGCTTGCCATCATCGTGGGGCTGTTCATGTACGAGCCGCAGGCGTTGAAGGCGTTGGGCGGCATGGCCTTCTTTCTGGATTTTGACGCCCAGGGTTTTACCCTGCAGCTGTTTCCGGAATACTCGGGTGTGGTGGCGCCTGTGCTCAAGACCCCGTGGCTGCTGCATGTGCAGCGGTTTTTGCTGCATTTCAGCATGATCAACCTGGGGCTGTGCCTGTTTAACCTGCTGCCCATCCCGCCGCTGGACGGCTTTCACGTGGTCAATGACCTGCTGCTCAAGGGGAGGCTGCAGCTGTCCGGCCAGGTTTTCCGTTTTGCCCAATTGGCGCTGATTGTGCTGATGTTTTCCACCAACATCATGGGCAGAATTGTCAGCGCGGGCATGGACGCCGTACAGTCGGTGGTGCTGGGCGGCCTGCTCAAAGTATTTGGGGTGTAGCGCATGGCCATCACACTCAAACTGAAGGATTTCAGCGGCCCGCTGGATCTGCTGCTCTACCTGGTAGGCAAGGCCAAGATAGACATCCGGGATATCTTTGTGTCGGAGATTACCGACCAGTACATCCGCTCGGTGCGCGAGGCAGAGGACCTGGACATGGATGAGGCGTCCAGCTTCATCCAGATGGCGGCTACGCTGCTGGAAATCAAAAGCCGCTCGCTGCTGCCCAAGCCGGACCCGCCGCCCGAGGAGGACCCTGAGGTGCTGCTGATCCGCCAGCTGGAGGAGTATGCCTTCTTCAAGCAGGTGGCGGCGGACATGCAAGGCTTTGAAAAGGCGGCGGCGCTGATGTACGAAAAGCTGCCCGAGGAATACCCCCTGCCGCCGCCCAGCTTTGAGATATCCGGGCTTACGTTGGAGGGGCTGCTGAGCGCCTTTGCCGATGTGCTGGCCCGTGCCCCAAAGCAGGAGGAGGAGCCCGCGCGGGATATGGCGCAGCGCATCATCCGAGATGAGCACAGCGTGCCCGATTGCATGCTGGAGATATCCCGCCGCCTCAAAAAGGGTAGCCTGTCGTTTGCGGCGCTGTTTACTGGCGTTTCCAGCCGCGAGCAGGTGGTCACCTTTTTCCTGGCGGTGCTGGAGCTGCTGCGCCTGGGCCGGGTGAGCGTGGCGCAGGACAGCCCCTACGGCGATATATTAATCAATGCATCCAGGCGGAGGAAGACATCATGACACAACCCGACCTGCACAAGGTCATCGAGGCCATTTTGTATGTAACGGGCGAGCCCGTGGCGCTGGGCGATCTGGCCCGGGCACTGGAAGCCACGCAGCTGGAGGTGCTGGGGGCGGTTGAACTGCTGGAAAACCAGTACGACGAGCAGCACCGCGGTCTGCGCCTCAAGCGCTTTGGCGAGCATGTGCAGCTGGCGACCCGAGCCGAATACGCGCCCTATATTGAGCGGCTGCTGCAGCCGGTGCAAAAACAATCGCTTACCCAGGCGGCGCTGGAGACGCTGTCCATCGTGGCGTACCGTCAGCCGGTCACGCGCCTGGATGTGGAGGCCGTGCGCGGCGTGAAGTGCGACTATTCGCTGCAATCGCTGATGAACAAAAACCTCATCTGCGAGGTGGGCCGCAAGGAAACCATTGGCCGACCTATTTTGTACGGCACCACGGATGCCTTCCTGTCCCACTTTGGGCTGCGCACCCTGACCGACCTGCCCCGCCCGCCCGAGCCTGAGGATGAGGACGCAGTGGATGACGGCCTGCCCGAGGAGCCGCCCGAGGGGATGGGGGAAGAGACACCGGTGGGAGCGGAAACCACAGCCGAATAAGTTTTCATGACACGCAAAAGCCCCGGCCGCGTTGGACGCGAACCGGGGCTATCTTCATGTTTTGCTTGAAATCAGATGGTTTTCAATGTGCTGCGCATGTGGGTGTGCACACCCATGTAGTCGTTGCTGTACTCGGCCGGGTGGCTGATTTGCAGCATCAGCAGCTTGTTGTCGGGCAGCAGCGCCATGTGCACACGGCCGCGCACGATGGTGCCGTCCACCTTCACGCCGCGGAAGTCCGCGTAGTAGCCGGGGGACTTGAGCAGCGAGCGCTCGGCGGTGTTGGTGGGCTCCCATTTCTGATAGTTGAGCTTGCCCAGGTCGGCCAGCTTGGCCCGCACGTCTGCCCGCACGTCGGTCTTCTTGTAGTTGGCGTTGACTGGGGTGAGGGTGAGCACAATCTCCACCGGGTAGTTGTCCTTCACGGTTGCAGCGGGCTCGCGCAAAATGTAGGTATCGGCGGCGCCGTCCTCCACCTCGTAGCCGGCCACGCTCTCAAAACTGAGGCCCAGCTTGTTGGCGGTGTAGGTGGCGTAGGTGAACACCAGCGGCGGGTGCTTGGTGGGGGTGGGCATGTCAATGGGATTGAGCAAAATGGGTGTGGCCCCGGCGAATACCGTGGAGGGCGCTTCGGTCACCGCGGGGGCAGCTTGCTGTCCCTGCGCGGCGGGCTGGTTTAACAGCGCCGGGTCCACATATTCCGCGTCCGTGTCCTCCTCGGCCGATGGGTCAATGCCTTCGGGCAGAGGCACGGTGGTGGGGATTTCCATCGCCGGCGCCTGGGTGTTCAGGGTCGGCAGCTCCGCGGTCGGCGTTTGCGTTTGCGGCGCGCCGCTGCAGGCGGTGAGAAGCAGCGCCGTTGCCAGCAGCAGCCCCGTGATCAGCAGTTTCTTCTTCATCATACCCTCCATCCTGTTGGTGACAGGTTCAGGAAATTGACATAATCTTTATACTATTGTAACAATCCTCAACCTTTTCGTCAAGCCGATGTTGTAACAATTGCGTCAACTGAAAAAAGGCCGGAAAACCCGGCCTTTCAATGGGCGATTATAGCAGGCCTTCATAGGCCGATTGGGCGTTGGGGCGCTCCGTACGCGCGGGCTGCGGCTCCTCCGGAGCGGGGGCAGTTTCCTCCGGCTCGCCCAGGTAGCGGGGGTGATACATCCGGCGCTCCAGCGACCAGATTTTCTCAGAGAACACACCTCTTGGCGTGCGCTTGAGCACGCTTTCCATCTCGTTCATGCGGGCGTCCATCTCGTCGAGGATGCTGAGCATCTCAGCCTCCGGGAACATGGGCGGCCGCGGGCTGCCGTGCTCGGCGATGCCATGATGGCTGATGATCATGTGCTGCAGCAGCAGCACATATTCGTCATCCTGCGGGATGTTGTGCTGCCGCGCGGCCTCGCGCACCTGGGATACGCCCACCACCAGGTGTCCCAACAGCAGGCCCTCGGTGGTGTATTCGCTCACATTGCCCAAGGTGTCCGCGCGCATCTCGGTGATCTTGCTCAGGTCGTGCACCAGCACGCCTGCCAGCACCAGGTCGGCCTCCAGAAAGGGGTAGCAGGGCAGCAGCGCCTTGGCGGCGCGCAGCATGCCGGTCATGTGGTGCATCAGGCCGCTGCGCTCCGCGTGGTGCATGCGCTGGGCGGCCGGGTAGTACATCAGTTGGTCGCTCACCTGGGCGATGAGGGCCTGGCAGAGGGTTTTGAGCACCGGGTTTTGAAAGGCGGCCACGGTGTCGTCAATCTCTTTGCGCATGGCGTCAGGCGGTTCCGGCGCCGAGGCCACCAGGTCGCCCACATCCACCCGGTCGCCATCCATGGTGGGGCGGAACTTGTCCACCCGCATTTGCAGGCGGCCATTGTACTCGGTGATGGCGGCGCGCACCTTGATGACGCTGCCCGCGTCCGGCGGCGTCGCCAGGGGGTCCCACACCTTGGCGTTGATGTCGGCGGAGTTGTCCGCCAGCGTCATATCCAGGTAGTTGCCCCCGTTGTTGCTGGTGCGCTTTTGCGAGGTGCGCACCAGCAAAAAGCCTTCAAAGCTCAGCCCTTTATAAAAATCTGCAACCTTGATTTGCTCCATTATCTGTCTCCTTCGTAGCGGTCTTCAAACAGCGTGTACTCATCCAGCCAGTTGAGCAAAATGGTGTCCAACGGGCCGTTGCGCTGCTTGGCTACAATCACCTCCGCCGTGTTGGTGTCCTCGCTCGTTTCGTCGTAATAGCTCTCCCTGTGCAGGAACATCACCACGTCGGCGTCCTGCTCGATGGAGCCGGAGTCGCGCAGGTCGCTGAGCATAGGGCGCTTGGTGGAGCGCTGCACGTTGGCGCGCGACAGCTGCGCGCAGGCAACCAGCGGCACCTTGAGCTCCAGCGCGATGCCCTTCAATTTGCGCGAAATCTCGCTCACTTCCAGCTGGCGGTTTTCCGTGCGGCCATCGGCGCTCATCAGCTGCATGTAGTCGATGACAATCAGGTCCAGCCCCTTTTCCATCATCAGGCGGCGGCAGCGGCTGCGCAGCTGCGCCGGGGTCAGGCTGGAGGTATCGTCGATGTACATGCGCATGGTGGCCAGGGGGGCCAGGGCGCGGGCCAGCTTGATCCAGTCGTCATGCTTGAGGGTGCCCGAGCGGGCGCGCTGCATGTTGACACGCGCGTCCGCGCACAGCATGCGCATGGCAATCTGCTCGCGGGGCATCTCCAGGCTGAACACGGCGACGGATTTGTTTTTGTGCGCGGCGTGGGCCGCGATGTTGATGGCAAAGCTGGTCTTGCCCATGCTGGGGCGGGCGCCGACCAGCACCAGCTCGCCGCCATGCAGGCCGGTGAGCAGGCGGTCTAACTTGCTAAAACCGGTGGGCACGCCCATGATTTCGCCGCGGTGGCGCTCCAGTTCTTCCAGCTGGGCATAGGTGCGCTTGATGATTTCGCTGATAGGCTCCAGCTGTCCGCCGCCCGCGCGCTTCATCACGATGTCAAAGATGGATTTTTCGGCGTGCAGCAGCGTCTGCTCCAGGTCCATCTGCTGGCTGTAGCAGTTCTTGGTGATGGCGTTGGCCGCTCCAATCAATTTGCGCAGGGTGGATTTCTCCAGCACGATGTCGATGTAATAGCGCACATGCACGGTGGTGGGCACCGACTGCATCAGGGTAATCAGATACTCCGTGCCGCCAATGCCCTGCAGGGAGCCGTTGCGGGTGAGCTCGTCGTCCATGGTGACCAGGTCCACCCCGCGGGATTGCTGAAACAGGCCGCGCATGGCCTTGAAAATGGCGGCATGCTGCGGCAGGTGGAAGTCATCCTCCTGCAGCATCTCCATCGCCTGGGTGAGCGCGGCATGGTCCTGCATCAGGGCGCCCAAAACCGACCGCTCGGCCTCCAGGCTTTGCGGCGGGGTCTGTATAACCTCCATGGGATAGGCGGTGTACTCTTCCATTGAACCCCCTGCCCTTATTGCGCGGGCACGATGCTGACCTTCATGGGCACCTTGATGCCGCTGTAGACGGTCACCTGCAGCTCATACTCGCCGGTGGTGCGGATGGGCTCGCTGAGCTCCAGCTTGCGCTTGTCCAGCGTCACGCCGTGCTGCTTTTCAAGCGCCGCGGCAATCTCCTGCACGGTCACGCTGCCGTACAGGCGGCCCTTTTCGCCGCACTTGACGGGCAGCACCACGGTCTTCTTGCGCAGCTCCTCGCCCATCTTTTCGGCCTGGGCGCGGCGCTCGGCCTCCAGCTTGCGCTCGGCCTCCTGCTTGCGCTCAATCTCCTTGACGGCGGATTCGCCTGCCTCCACCGCCCACTTGCGGGGCAGCAGGTAGTTGCGGGCAAAGCCATCGCTGACGGACAGCACCTGGTTCTTTTTGCCGGTGCCCGGCACATCCTGTAATAAAATGACCTTCATGTTATTCGTCCCTCCTGTCGGTCGGTTGGTTATTCTGAGTTTTGCGAAGCTTGCGGGCATCGCTGAGCTGTTCAAAGATGCCTAATATCATGGCGGCCTGTGGAAGCACCAACCCCAGCGCCAGCAGCGTGAAGCCGCGCAGGCCGGGCCGCGTGCCCTTCGCCTTTTGCAGGTGATTGACAAAGGCCAGCCCCTGCAGGGTGAAGCAGGCGGCTGCCACGTTGTAGAGCATCTGCCCGCCGATGGCCAGCACCGGCTGGCGCAGCAGACGCGCCACCAATGACAGCCCGCCCATCACAAACAACGGTGTCACATAGGCCTTGGGCAGCACCCACTGCGAGAAGGGCGGCAGTGCCAGCCCCGGGCGCTCCTCAGCCGGGATGTCAAGCAGCGCCGCCTCATCGGCCTGCCTGTTTTGCCTGCGGCCAAAGTGCTCGCCCATGAACAGGCCGCCTATGCCCACAAACAGGCTGTGCGAGCTGATGAGCGAGGGCACCAGCGCCCGCAGCCACAGCCCCACGCGCAGGGAAATCTGCTTGTAAAACTCGTCCAGCACCTGGGGGGAGAAGGTCCACCCGCCCTGGGCTGCCTCCACCAGCGGGTTTTGGGCCAGTTCCTGCGGCAGGGCCAGCATGCCGTACTGATAGAAGGCGTTGAGCAGGCTGTCGCGCTCGGCGATGCCGTTGAGGCCGTCAATCAGCTGTTGGGACAGCGCGCCATAGGGGTCGCCCCCCAGCCTGCGGTTGACGATGATAAACAGGATGACCACGGTGGCGATATAGGCCGCGATAACGATTTCCATCGCGCGCTGGCCGGGCACACGCAGGTGCATGCAGCCATAGTAGACCGCCAGCGGCACCAGCAGATAGACAAAGGACACGATTGCAGCACCCGGTGAGACCCACAGGCCGGTACCCCCGGCCATCATCCCCAGGGCAATCAGCGCGGGCAGCGGCCCGGCCATGCGCAGCATGATGATCAGCACAAAGGGGAACAAAAACAGCACCGCCGGCAGCAGATACAGCGCGCCAAAGGGGTTGGCCCCCAGCGCAGCCACCAACAGCGAGGTCAGCGCAAGGGATATCAAGGCCGTGCGGCGGCTGTAGATGAGCGTGCCTGCGTGCATGGGGTCTCCTCTCTCAGGTCGGTCCAATCATTGTAGAGGTGGCCCCATCCTTTGTCAAGAAACGTGAAACGCCCTATACCCTCGTATGTTGCCAGTGGCCGCGCAGGAAACGCAGCAGCAGCAGGATGCCCCGAACACCCAGGTCAATCACCATGGCGTACCAGATGCCGCGGATGCCCAGGCCCAATACGCTGCCCAGCAGCCAGGCCAGCACCAGGCGCACGCCCCACATGCTCACCAGCGCCACCCGGAAGGGCGCCACCGTATCGCCGGCACCACGCAGGGCGCCCGGCGCGATGATGGACAGCGCGCTGAAGGGCTGCTCCACCGCGCAGATGCGTATCAGCATCGCGCCAATCTGGCGCACGGCAGGGTCGGGCGTGAACAGGGCGATTAACTGGTGCGCGAAGATGAACATCAACACACCCGATACCGACATCAGCAAGGTACCCGTGCCGATGGCCCGCAGGCCGAAGTGGCGTGCCCGCTGGTAGTCACCGGCGCCCAGGTTTTGCCCGACCAGCGTGGCCGCGGCCACCGAGAAGCCAAAGCCCGGCATATAGCCCAGTGACTCCACCGTGATGGCCAGGTGGTGCGCGGCCAGCGTATGGGTGCCCAGGCTGGCCACCATGCCGGCAAACACAATCTGCCCCAGGTTGATGGATACGCGCTCCATGCCCGCGGGCAAGGCGATGCGCAGGATGCGCCCGGCCATCTCCCGCTCGGGCCGCAGGCGGCGGATGTCGGGCAATGTGAGCGCGCCGCGGCCCTTCAGCAGCAGGCGCAGCAGGTACAGGCCGGCCGTGGCATTGGCCATGGCTGTCGCGATGGCGGCACCCTGAACGCCCATGCCGGCGCCCGGCATGGTAAAGCCGATGCCCAGCACGTTGAGCGGGCGCGTGGGATAAATGAGCAAAAAGTTGAAGGTGATGTTAATCAGGTGGCTCAGCAGCGAGGCGCGCATGGGGGAGCGGGTGTCGCCGGCGCCCCGCAGCAGCGCGCCCGCCGTCATGCCCATGTAGTGGGGGATAAAGGCCAGGCCAATCAGCCGCATGTAGCTGGCCGCGTCCGCGTGGATGGCCGGGTCGGCCCCCATCAGGCGCGGGATCAGCGGCGCGCCCAGCAGCGCGAACAGCATCATGGCCGTGCTGAGCACAAAGCCCAGCAATAGCGCCTGGCCCGCGGTGCGCTGCGCGCCCTCGCGGTCCTTGGCGCCTATCATGCGCGATACCAGCGCCGTGGCGCCCACACCCAGGCTGCCGGCCAGGCCGCCCATCAGCCAGCTGGGCGAGGCGTTGACTGCAACGGCCGCGGTGGCCGCGGCGCCCAGGCTGCCCACCATGGCCGAGTCAATCATGATGACCATGGTCGCCGACAGGTTTTCGATGACGGCGGGCCAGGCCAGCCGCATCAGCACCCGTTGGGACGAATGCGCGCTATTCATAGAATCAGGTCTGTCACGACGTTGTCCAGCAGCGCCATCACATAGGGCTTGCCGCGGTCGCTTAAGGCCTGGGGCACGATTTCGTCACTGGACAGCGGCGTCAGGTCACCCTGGCGCTGCAGCACCGAGAAGCTGCGCGGCGCGGTGAGGCGGGCAAACGCGGCCACATAGGTGCCGTTGCTGCCCGATTTGTTGAAGTAGAAGGCGTGCACGCCCTTGCCGCCGCGGTTTTGCGCGTCGGCCATGCTGCCCATCAGGCGCTTGGCGTAACCCCGCTCGCTGAACAGAATCAGCTGGTCGGCATTCAGCAGGTTGCCGGCCCAGCACACCTGGTCGTCCGGGCTCAGGCGGATGGCGCGTACCCCGCGGGCCGTGCGGCCCATCACGGGCACGTCCTCCGTGCTGAAGCGAATCATCATGCCGCCTTGCGTCAGGCAGAACTGGTCGGCACCATCCTCCACCCGGGTGACGCACAATAGCTCGTCATCCTTCATGCCGATGGCGGCAAATTTGCTGCGCCGCACATCGTATTCGGTGGCGGCGGTGCGCTTGACCTGGCCGGACTTGGTGTAGAACAGGAAGTCGGGCAGCGTGCTCAGCTCATCGGGCGCCAGGTCAAACAGGCTGACGCAGACTTCGTTCGCCTCCAGCCCCGCCAGCACGCCGCTGAGGGCCAGGCCGCGGTCGCGGGGCCGGTTAGCCTCCTCCAGCTTGCCCACGCTGTAGGTGTAGCAGTTGCCCAGATTGGTGAAGAACATCAGCGTGTGGTCGGTGAACGTGCGGAAGGTGAAGCGCGCCATGTCGGCCTCGGTCTCGGGCACATCCAGCTTGTCATAGCTGCGTGGGTGCATGCGGCGCAGCTGCCCGCCCCGGGTGAAGAACACCACGGCCTCCTCGGCCTCCATGATTTCCTCAATGGGGGTGGCGGCGACGGCCTCCTCCTCCTGCATGATGTCGGTGCGCCGGTCGTCGCCGTACTTGTCGGCAATCTCCTGCAGCTCCTTCTTGATGACGGCCATCAGCTTTTTCTCACTGCCCAATATGGCTTCCAGCCCCTTGATGGAGGCCAGCACTTCCTCGTTTTCCTTCCGGAGGGTGAGAATTTCAAGGCCGGTCAGCCGCTGCAGGCGCAGGTCCAGAATGGCCTGGGCCTGTGCCTCGCTGAACCCAAAGCGGCTCATCAGCCGGTCGCGAGCCTCCTTGGCGTTTTTGCTGGCGCGGATGAGGGCGATGATTTCGTCCAGGCTGTCCACCGCGCGAATCAGCCCCTCCAGGATGTGGGCACGGGCGCGGGCGCGCTCCAGGTCGTATTGGCTGCGCTTGGTCACCACATCCTTCTGATGGCGGATGTAGTGGCGGATGACATCCGGGATGCCCATCTGCGCGGGCTTGCCCTCGGCGATGGCCACCAGGTTGACGCCAAAGGTGACCTGCATGTCGGAGTACTTGAACAGGAAGCCTAAGGTCTGCTCCGGGTCGGCCTCCTTCTTCAGCTCAATCACCGCGCGCAGGCCAGTACGGTCCGACTCGTCGCGGATGTCATAGATGGTGCCCAGGGCGGCCTTCTTTTCGGCGGAAAGTTTGAGAATCTTCTCCAGCATCTGCGCCTTGTTGACCTGGTAGGGCACCTCGGTGATGACAATCAGATGGCGGCCGGCGCGGCCGGGCTCGATGTGCGCGCGGGCGCGCAGGGTCAGCTTGCCGCGGCCGGTCTCGTAGGCGGCGCGTATTTCCGGGGTATTGAGCAGCACACCGCCGGTGGGGAAGTCCGGTGCTGGCATCACCTGCATCAGCTCATCCAGCGTGGCGTCGGGCTTGTCTATCATTAGATTGACGGCCTGCACGGCCTCGCGCAGGTTGTGGGGCGGGATGTTGGTGGCCAGGCCCACCGCGATGCCCGACGCGCCATTGACCAACAGGTTGGGGTAGCGCGCGGGCAGCAGGTCGGGCTCGTTTAGGGTGTCATCAAAGTTGAGGCGGAAGGGCACCGTGTCCTTCTGGATGTCGCGCAGCATCTCCATAGCCAGCGGGGCCATGCGGGCCTCGGTGTAGCGCATGGCGGCCGCGCTGTCGCCGTCGATGGAGCCGAAGTTGCCGTGCCCGTCCACCAACATGCCTCGCATGGAGAAGGGCTGTGCCAGGCGCACCAAGGCGTCGTATACGCTGGTGTCGCCGTGGGGGTGGTATTTACCCAGGCAGTCGCCCACGATGCGGGCGCACTTGCGGTGCGGCTTGTCGGGCGTCATGCCCAGCTCGTGCAACGTGTAGAGGATGCGCCGCTGCACGGGCTTGAGGCCATCCTCCACCCGGGGCAGCGCCCGCTCCATGATGACGTGCTCGGCGTAGGGCATCATGCTGTTGTGCAGCACTTCCTCCAGCGGCGTCTGAATGACCTCGGGGATAAACTCCGGCGTGGGGTTCTTTTTCTTAGGCATCGGCGGCCTCCCTCATGGCGGCGGGCTGTTTGGGCCGCTGCTGCTGGCTGAATGTATCGGGCTTGTTAAAGTCTGCAAAGCTGCTGATGTATTCGCGCCTGGGCTCAACCTTGTCGCCCATCAGCACCGTAATCAGCCGGTCGGCCTCGGCGCCGTCCTCCAGCGTGACCTGCATCAGCTTGCGGCGGGCCGGGTCCATGGTGGTCTCCCACAGCTGTTCGGGGTTCATTTCACCCAGGCCTTTGTAGCGCTGAATGGTGTAGTTTTTCAGGCCCGTCGTGGCCTTCTTGAGCTCCTTGTCATCGTAGGCGTACTGGTCGCCCGTGCTGCTCTTGACCAGGTACAGCGGCGGCATGCCGATGTAGACATGCCCGGCGGAAATCAAATCGCGCATATAGCGGAAGAAGAAGGTGAGCAAAATCGCGCGGATGTGCGCGCCGTCCTGGTCGGCGTCCGACAGGATAATCACCTTGTGGTACTTCAGCCCGTCCAGGCTGAAATCCTCATCGATGTTGGTACCCAGCGCCGTGATGACCGAGCGGAACTCCTCATTGCCCAGCACCTGGTCAATGCGCTTTTTCTCCACGTTGAGGGGCTTGCCGCGCAGCGGTAATATGGCCTGAAAGCGCCGGTCGCGCCCCTGCTTGGCGCTGCCGCCCGCGCTGTCGCCCTCCACGATGAGCAGCTCGTTTTCCAGCGGGTTGCGCCCGGTGCAGCTGGACAACTTGCCCACCAGGGGCGCCGCCTCCAGCTCATTGCGGGCGCGGGCCACCTCCCGGGCCTTGCGGGATGCCTCGCGCACCCGGGCGGCCTTGAGGGCCTTTTCCATAATCAGCTGGCCCAGCTCGGCGTTTTTGAGGTCCTCCAAAAACTCCTGCAGCTTAAGGCTCACCATGGCCTCGATAGCCGGGCGCACCTCGGTGTTGCCCAGGCGGCCCTTGGTCTGCCCCTCAAACTGCGGGTTGGGCACCTTGACCGACAGCAGCGCCGTCAGGCCCTCGCGGTAATCCTCGCCCGCCAGGCCCATGTCCTTCTCCTTGATGGCGCCGATGCGCCGCCCATAGTCGTTAAAGCCCTTGGTCAGCGCCGCGCGCAGCCCCGTCTCATGGGTGCCGCCTTCAGCGGTGGGGATGTTGTTGACGTAGGAGAAGGTGGACTCGGTGTAGGCGTCGGTGTATTGCATGGCCAGCTGCATCATGATGCCGTCCCGCTGCGCCTCAAAGATGATGGGCGTGGGGTGCAGCGGCGTTTTGTCGCGGTTGAGGTAGCTGACGTAGTCGGCGATGCCGCCGTCGTACTGGAAGGTGCGCGGCTCGTTCTGCGGCGGCTGGGCGCGCTCATCCTGGAAGGTGATGCTGGCCCCGCGGTTGAGGTAGGCCAGCTCGCGCAGCCTGCGGGCGATGGTTTCACCGTTCCACTGGGTTTCCTCAAACACGGCGTCATCGGGCAAAAAACGCACCAGCGTGCCGTGCTTGCGGGTGTTGCCCACCTTTTGCAGCTCGCCCACGGGGTGGCCGGGCAGCAGCTTCTTGGCCTTGGGGTCCCACACGCTTTCAAAGCGCATGTGCCAGTGCTCCCAATCGCGGAAGCTGTCCACGGTCATCCACTTGCTCAGCGCGTTGACCACCGACGCGCCAACGCCGTGCAGGCCGCCGGAATAGTTGTAGTTCTTGTGGTCAAACTTGCCGCCCGCGTGCAGCTTGGTGTAAATCAGCTCTACCCCCGAGATGCCCAGCTTGGGGTGCTTGTCCACCGGCACGCCGCGGCCATTGTCCCATACGCTGCAGGAGCCATCCTTATGAATGGTGACGGTTACCTCGGTGGCGTAGTCGTTGGCAATCTCGTCGATGCCGTTGTCCACAATCTCCCACAGCAGGTGGTGCAGCCCCCGCTGCCCGGTGGAACCAATGTACATGCCCGGGCGCATGCGTACCGCGTCCAGGCCATCCAAAACTTGGAGGTTTTCAGCTGTATATTGTTTGGGCATGGTTATCCTTTCTACTTGCTGAACGCTTTCATAAACGCTTCAATGGGCTTGTTCTTTTCTGTCCCCGCTTTGCCTCGCTCAGTCAGCGTAGCGCCGCTACGCCTCCTTCCCTCGGCTGCGCGGAGACCGGAAAACCCCTGCGCCTACTTTTGCGTTTTCTCAATTGTTCGGCATGGGGTACCTCAGTCCTAAATGGCGGGCATCACATAGCCGCCGCACACCGGCAGGTACACGCCGGTGATGAAGGCCGCCAGGTCGCTGGCCAGAAAGGCCACGGCGTTGGCAATCTCCTGATCGGTGCCGCGGCGCTTGAGGGCGGTGTGCCGCTCGTAGTCGGGCTGGCGCTCGGTGCCGCGCTGGCGGTCGTTATCGCTGATGGTCCAGCCGGGGGCCACCTGGTTGACTGTGACGCCTTGCTCACCCACCTCGCGGGCCAGCACGCGCAGCACGCCGTCCATGCCGCGCTTGCCCGCCACATAGGCGGACTGGCTGGGCAGGCACTGCATGGCGCACTCGGTATTGATGCCGATGAAGCGGCCATAGCCCTGCTCGGTCATGTGGGGCACAAAGGCCTTGGCTACCAGCACATTGTGCATCACGCAGGTGTCAAACTGGCTTTGGTAATCCTGCGGCGCCTGCTCCAGCACGCTGACCCAGTCATACTGGCGCACCGCGCAGGTTACCACAATCTGGGGCATGCCAAGCTGTTCCGCCACGTGAGCGGCCATCAAATGGACTTCATCCTCGCGGCTCACGTCGGCGCATACCGTCACCGCCCTGCGGCCCAGCGCCCGGATGGCGGCGGCGACCTCCTCGGCCTTGTCGTGGCTGTGATGGTAGTGTACTGCCACATCCGTGCCGCACTGGGCCAGCGTCTGGGCAATCACCCGCCCCAGCTGCCCGGCTGCACCGGTGACCAGGGCCACCTTGCCGGTCAAATCAATCTGCATGATATACCCCTCCCAAAGCGGTATTATACCATAGGTTTGCCCGCGTACAAGGCGGCAGCGCGCCCGAGCGCCGGGATTTCTGCCGGGTTGCGCGCCGCTGCCCTTTGCGCCGCCGGGGCGGGATGGTATACTACCCACATCAGGAGGATGTGTATGCGCAACAAGGGAAAGATAAACTGGGGCAGCGCCATCGTGCTGCTGGCATTGATTGTGGTGTATTTTGCCACCGGCGGCGGTCTCAAAAAGCCGGCGGGAGACACGCCCTCCCCTACCGTGGCGCCGATTGCCACACAGGCCGCGATATCCGTTACGCCAAGGGTGACGCCCGCCGCGGTGCGGGCCACGGACAAGCCGGGGAATAAGGAAGCCGTGGCCGCCTACATCCGCGCCCATGGCGAGCTGCCGGACTACTATATTACAAAGGATGAGGCCGGCAAGCTGGGCTGGCCGGGCGGCGATTTGCAGCCCTACGCGCCCGGCAAAATGATTGGCGGCGACCGCTTTGGCAACTTCGAGGACCTGCTGCCCGACAAGCGCGGGCGCACCTGGCAGGAGGCCGACATCGGCTCGTTCGCCAAGGCATCCCGCGGGCCCGAGCGCATTGTGTTTTCCAATGACGGGCTCATCTATTACACGCCCGATCACTATGAAAGCTTTGTTGAGATGAAGGAGGGCAGATAGATGCGCCTCATCGCACTGGACGGCCGGGCCATGGATACCAGGGCCGCGCTGCACCGCCACTTAAAGGAAGAACTTTCGCTGCCCGACTACTACGGCAACAACCTGGATGCCCTCAACGACTGCCTGGGCGAGATGCGCGATGTGCAGGTGGTGCTGCGCTACCCGCAGGCCATGCTCAATAGCCTGGGCGTGTACGGGCAGCGCACCATGGATGTATTCCGCGCGCAGGCGGACCAGCGCAGCGACTTCCGCTTCCGGGCGGAGGGCTAAGTCAGCCCTTTAACATGTCCGCAGCTTCGCGCAGCGTCTGCCCGATGGGCGCGCTGATGAGCAGGTCTGCCCGCCGGTCCATGCCGGTGGGCGATTTGTTGATGATGACCAGCCGGCCCCGGTACCCCTGCACAAACCCGGCGGCGGGGTACACCGTCAGGCTGGTGCCGCCGATGATGAGCAGGTCGCAGTGGGCGATGGCATCCAGCGCGCCCTGGATGACTATCTCATCCAGCCCCTCGCCATAGAGCACCACATCGGGCTTGATGATGCCGCCGCATTGGCAGCGGGGCACACCGCGGCTTTCGGTAACGGCGTCCAGGCCATGCGCCTTGCCACAGGCCATGCAGTGGTTGCGGTGCACGCTGCCGTGCAGCTCCCACACGGTGCGGCTGCCCGCCTGCTGGTGCAGGCCGTCGATGTTCTGGGTGATGACGGCGCCCAGCTTGCCCTCCTTTTCCCATTGGGCCAATGCGATGTGGGCGGCGTTGGGCCGCGCGCCGGGCATCAGCATCTGGTCGCGGTAGAAGTCGTAGAAGGCCTCGGTCTCCTCGACAAAGTATTCGTGGCTGAGGATGGTTTCGGCCGGCAAGGTGTAGCGGCGGTTATACAGGCCGTCGGCGCTTCGGAAGTCCGGGATGCCGGACTCGGTGGACACCCCGGCCCCGCCAAAGAACACGGCGCTGCGCGCCTCGCGCAGCATCTGCGCCAGCCGGGCCGGCTGGTTTTCGGTCATTGTCCGTTCCTCCTTCATATGCTAACTGTCTTCAGTATATCGGCTTTTTTGTCCTGTATCAAACAAGTTTGCCCTCAGCGCCGGGTTTGCACAAAGAAGCGGGCAAATCTTTGGTCATTTTAGTGGGTATCCACCAAGGTTGCGTTTTCGGTATAATAACAGCAGAGTTTCGGGCGGTTGCGTCCGGATGCACAACAACAGATGGAGGGATACTATGGCAAGCGTAACCTTAAAGCACATTTATAAGATTTATCCGGGCAATGTGACCGCGGTCAGCGATTTTACCCTGGACATTGAGGACAAGGAATTCGTCGTGCTGGTCGGCCCGTCGGGCTGCGGCAAGTCTACCACCCTGCGCATGGTTGCCGGCCTGGAAGAGATTTCCGACGGCGAGCTCTACATCGGCGACCGCCTGGTCAACGACGTGGCGCCCAAGGACCGCGACATCGCCATGGTGTTCCAGAACTACGCGCTGTACCCCCACATGACGGTGTACGACAACATGGCCTTCGGCCTCAAGCTGCGCAAGACCCCCAAGGAGGATATCAAGCGCCGCGTGGAAGCCGCCGCCCACATCCTGGACATCGAGTACCTGCTCAACCGCAAGCCCAAGGCCCTGTCCGGCGGCCAGCGCCAGCGCGTTGCCCTGGGCCGTGCCATTGTGCGTGAGCCCAAGGTCTTCCTGATGGACGAACCGCTGTCCAACCTGGATGCCAAGCTGCGCGTGGCCATGCGCACCGAAATCACCAAGCTGCACCAGCGCCTGCAGACCACGTTCATCTACGTGACCCACGACCAGACCGAGGCCATGACGATGGGCTCCCGCATCTGCATCATGAAGGATGGCTTCATCCAGCAGGTGGATACCCCCCAGAACAACTATGACTACCCCAACAACAAGTTTGTGGCCAGCTTCATCGGCAGCCCGCAGATGAACTTCTTCGACGTCAAGCTGCAGGCCGAAAACGGCAAGGTGTATGCCCTGTTTGGCGACAACAAGGTGCTCGTGCCCGCTGAAAAGATCAAGAAGCTGGTGGACGAGAGCTATGTCGGCAAGGAAGTCACCATGGGCATCCGCCCCGAGAACATCTCCGACGACCCGGAGAAGGTTGCCGCCAACCCCGAGGCCACCATCCCCGTGCACGTGGAAGTGACCGAGCTGATGGGCAGCGAGACCTACCTGTACTTCTCCACCTCCGGCAAGGAAGAGAACGTCATTGCCCGCGTTGACCCCCGCACCACCACCCACATGGGCGACGATACCAAGGTTGTGCTGGACACCAGCCGCCTGCACTTCTTCGACAAGGAGACCGAGGCCACCATCCTCACTCGTTAATCTACGTTGGTTGCTCACGCCGCCGCCGGGTTTCCGGCGGCGGCTTTGCGTGCTTTGGCCGGTGCTTCAAAATGCATATTCTTCAATGGAACAGTCAAGTGCTTCAATCGGCCCGAATCTATGTTCGTGTGGACAATTCATGGGGAAAGATGCCACGCAAGCCTGTGGATAACATACGGCGCATTTACACTAATTTTACACAATCCGCCATTTTACAGGGAAATCCCGGCGAAATCTGTGGATAACGCTGTGGACAATGGGGATATCCCCGGCCAATCGGCGGCCTGAATATCTATCGGCGGCCTATACCGCATAAACGCCTGAAAAGGGCAATGCCCGGCAGGATTGCCGTGAATAGGCTTGAATAATCACCCGAAAAAATAGAATAATAATTAAATATTGGAATAAATATGCGTAGAATTCGTGTGGATATCCTGGGGGAAGTCCGAAATTGCGGCGGGCGGCATGGTGCGCCGTACACCACAACACGGGCGAATACCTCACGCGTAGGATTGCTTGAAAGCCCGCGGGGCATGGGGTATACTGGCGCAGGTTGGAGGTGCGCATGAACATCAACACGGTACTGTTTGACATGGATGGCCTGCTGCTGGATACGGAGACACTGGGGGTCAAGGTATCCGTCCACGCGGCGCAGCAGCAGGGGATTGAGCTCAGCGAGTCGCTGCACTTCGCCACCCTGGGCACCTCCTACGAGGAGACGGCCGCGCGCTTTCTGGCCGTACATCCGAACATCGACATGACGCGCTATCGCGCGGATTATCTGCGCGGCCTACGCGACTGGGTGACGCGCGACGGCGTGCCCCTCAAGCCCCATGCCGCAGCACTGCTCGCGTGGCTGAAGGCGCATGGCTACGCCATGGGACTGTGCAGCGGGTCGGACAGGGCGCTGGTAGAACTGTATCTGCGCCTGGCGGACTTCGCGCAATACTTCCCCGTCATTGTGGCGGGGGATGACGGCGGCCTGCGCAGCAAGCCCGCCCCCGACATGTATCTGAAGGGTGCCGATTTGCTCAACGCCCGGCCCGGGCACTGCCTGGTGCTGGAGGATTCGCCCAATGGCCTGCGCGCCGGACGCGCCGCTGGGATGCACACCGTGATGGTGCCCGATTTGATTCCCTTCACGCGGGAATTGGCCCCCTATTGCGATGTGGTGTTGGATGACCTGGGCGGCGTGCCCGCCCTGCTGGAGCCCGGGGCGTGCCTGTAACCATCGTGGCCGTGGGCCGCATGGGTGAGCCCCTGGCCGCGGCCGCGCGGGAGTATCAAAAGCGTCTGTCCCGCTATGACAAGCTCACCGTCATCGAGGTGCCCGACCAGCGGGAGCCCGCCAACCTGTCCCCGGCGTTGATGGAGCAGGTGATGCAGCGGGAGGGGCAGCAGATTTTGCGTCACATCCGCCCGGGCGACCATGTGGCCGCGCTCTGCATCCAGGGCGAATCGCCCAACAGCGAGACCTTTGCCCAGCGCCTGCGCGGCCTGCGCGATGGCGGCAGCCCCGTTGTGTTTGTCATCGGCGGCTCGCTGGGCCTGGCGCCCGAGGTGCTGGCCCGGGCTGACAGCAAGCTGTCGCTATCCGCGCTCACCATGCCCCACCAGCTGGCCCGCGTGGTGCTGCTGGAGCAGATTTACCGCGCGTTCAAAATCCTGTCCGGCGAAAGGTATCACAAATAATGCAGCTCAAGCAGCTCCGCCTGCACCGGTTCCGCAGCTATGCCCAGCTGGCGCTCATGCCGCCGGCCGGGCTGACGGTGTTTGTGGGCGATAACGGCGCCGGCAAGACCAACCTGCTGGAGGCCGTGCACCTATGCTGCCTGGGGCGCAGCCACCGCACCAGCAACGATCAGGACATGATTCAGGTGGGGGCAGATACCGCCGCCGTGCACGCCACCGTGCAGCGCGGACCCATCACCGATGAGGTGGGCGTGCGCCTGTTTCAGCAGCAGCGGCAGAAGAAGCTGATCTACGTGGGCGGCAAGACGGTGCCCCGCATTGGCGAGCTGATGGGCCACATGACCTGCGTGATGTTTTCGCCGGAGGATTTGGACATCATCAAGGGTGGGCCGCAGCTGCGCCGCCGCTTTGTGGACATGATGCTGTCCCAATGCCTGCCCGGCTATTTTTACGCCCTGCAGCACTACAACGCGGTGCTTAAGCAGCGCAACGCCTTGCTCAGGATGATTGCCCGCGACGGCGCGGACGCGCGCCAACTGGGCGTGTGGGATGAGCAGCTGGCCGGCGCCTCACCGGCGCTGGTGCGCGCGCGCCGACAGGCGGCCGCGCGGCTGGGCGAACTGGCCGGGCAGCACTACGCCTACATCGGCGGCCGGCCGGAGGAGACCCTGGCCGTGCGCTATCAGGGCAATCTGGCTGACAGCGAGGACATTGCCAAAGACCACCTGCAATTGCTTGCCCGCAGCCGCGAGGACGATCTGCGCCGCCCGACCACCGCCCACGGGCCGCACCGGGATGACCTGCTATTCACCCTGTCCGGGCAGGAGCTGCGCTCCTTCGGCTCTCAGGGCCAAATCAGAACGGCGGTGCTCAGCCTGCGCCTGGCCGAAATCGACATCCTCACCCAGGCCCAGGGTGACGCGCCCCTGCTGCTGCTGGATGATGTGTTGAGCGAGCTGGACCTGGGCCGCCGCGCGCGGCTGCTCAGCGGCTTGCAGCATGTGCAGACGCTGCTTACCTGCACCGACCTGGGCGAGGTGGAGCACCTGAGCCCCTCCTGCGTGCTGCGCGTGCAGAACGGGGAAATATTGCAATCAAATTAAATCAAAACATTCTAAATGTGTGTGCTTTGCGACGTTTTATGACATGGGAAAATGAGCTGCGATATAATGCGCCTTGATGGCATAATCTGTTCTAAAACCTGGCGGTAAGCACTGCCTGTCGCCAGGCGGCCAGATATTCTGCCGTGCTTTGGTAGCGCCGGTCGCGGTTGGCATCGGTGGCCCGCGCGGCCACTTGGAACAGCCCGTCGGTGGCCTCCCAAGCCTTTCGGTTGGGGTTGGCCCTGTCGCCAAAGAAGGCGTGGGTTAGCGCGCCCAGCGCGTAGACCGAGCTGGTCTCGTCCAGCGCGGCGCCCTTGTGGTAGCCCTCGGGCGGCAGGTAGAAGGGCGAGCCGGGCAGCCGCCCGCGCACGTTGAGGGAGGGCAGGGGCAGGTAGTCATCGATGTTGGTGAGGACCAGGCGGCCCGCTTCGGGCAGATACATCATATGGGTGTCGCTGAGGCCCGCGATGACCAGCTCCTGCGCTTCCGCGCGGGCGTTCAAATCGGCCACCGCGTCATACATGCGCAGGCGGTCGGTGAGGCTTGTTTGGCGGAAGGCGGCGTAGTGTTCGGGCATCAGCCCCAGGGGCACGCCTGGCAGCCAGTCAAAGATGCACAGGCAGTTCTGCGAGCCATCGCGCACCTCAAGCAGCGGCACCAGGGCCGGGTGGCGCAGCGCCGCGTAGTTGGGCGCCGCCCTGCGCAGGCGCTCCACCGCCAGCTTCGGGTCGCTGGGGTAGTTCAGCGTAGGCGCGCCCGCGTATTTCACAAACAGCCGCCGGTCGCCCCGTTGGATGCCAAAGGCCAGCAGGCCGCTGGTCAGCTGGTCGTACACCCGGAATACCCGGCCCAGGGAGGCGATGGCGCTCAAATCATGAAAGGCGCGCAGCTGCACAGGCTGGTCCTGTATGTAGAGCGTTATCATGGCGCGGCCTCCCGCGTGACATTATGAATCCACTTGTTGCCCCGCAGGCGCAGCCAGGCGATGAGCCACTTGAAAGTCTGGTCGATGCGGGTCATGAAGTATATCCAGTGCAGCGGCAGGTGCAGCACAAAGGCCGACAGCGCGGCCAGCGGCAGCACCACCAGCCAGCCGCAAATCATATCCACCAGCATCACAAAGCGGCTGTCACCGGCACCCCGGTTGATGCCCACAAAGCAGCTGGCGTGGTAGGTGGTGCCGATCAGCGTGAGCGCGCAGATAGCAACCATGGTGGCGGCCAGCGCCGCCGTCTGCCCGTCCAGGCTGTACAAGCCGATAAACGGCCAGCGCAGCAGGAAAACCACCAGCGACATCACCAGCCCAATCAGAAAAAACATCACCTGGATGGTGCGGCTGTATGCGCGCACCAGGGCGTAATCGCCGGCGCCCACGGCCTTGCCCACCACCACTGCGGCGCCGCCCGCCAGCGCGAAGGTGAACAGCGTGCCCAGGTTGAACAGCATATCGGTAACGGCCACGGCGTTGATCATCATGCGGCCCATCTGCCCGATGATGACCATCTTGAGCATGCCCACCAGCGCCCACTGGGCGTCGGTCAGCCCTACGGGCAGGCCATAGCGGGCGTAGTCCTGCCAGGCCCAGCGGCGGTGCCGCGTCAAATCCCGCGGCCGCAGGGGCAATGCTTTCTGCCGGCGGAACAGGTAGTTGGCCACCACCGCGGCCTCAATCAGCCGCGCCAGCACCGTGGCGATGGCGGCCCCGCGCACGCCCAGGGCGGGCAGGCCCAGCTTGCCGAAGATGAGGATGTAGTTGAGCGTGATGTTGGTGACCAGCGATACCGCGGTAGCGTACAGCGTGACCCGCACCACCTCCACCCCGCGCAGCATGCCAATCATGGCGGCGGTCAGGGCGAAGGGCAGGTAGCTCAGGCACAGCACGGGCAGGTATTGCAGCGCCAGGGCGGTGATCTCCCGCTCCTTGCCGCTGATGACCAGGCGCAGCACATAGGAGGGAAACATCAGCACCAGCAGGCTGACCACCAGCGCCAGCCCCAGGCAGGCGGTGACAATGGTGGCGCACACCGGCTTGATGCGCTCCATGTCGCGCTTGCCCCAGTACTGCGCCACCAGCACCACACCTCCGCCGGCCAGGCCGGTGAGGCTGGCGTTGACAAAGTTGGTGACAGCATTGGATTGGGAGACCGCGGCCAGGCTCAGCCCCAGGGGGTCCAGGCTGGCTACCATCACGTTGTCCGCCATCACCACCACCAGGCTCATCAGCGCCTGGAAGGCGGCGGGCAGCGACAGTCGCAGGATGTTCCGGTAAAAGGCCCTGTCCCGTATCATGGCAGACCTCGTTTCATATTACTGGCCG
>CALNAU010000039.1 GCA_937874275.1 uncultured Clostridia bacterium
TGAACATCTCCTCCTCATCCTCCCAGTTGACTTGCGCGTCCAGCTTGTCGGTCTGTACCTCGTCAATGCTGGCCATCATCCGGCGGAACTGGGGCGTGTCGTAGCGCAAGGCCTGCCCGGTGCTGCGCATCTGGGCGCGGTATAGCTCGTGCCCCAGGCGGAACAGCGTGTTCTTATAGTCCATGCTTTCGGTGTACTGGTAGTCGGGGTATTGCTCAGCCATGTCGTTCCAGCGGGTCACCTGGTCGCACAGGTCAAAGAAGGTGGCGGGCAGCGGCAGCCCCACCTCGTCAAACAGGCGGGGGCGCGCCATGTGGATGGTGATGTCCATACCTACGGGGAGGCCGTATACGCGGCTCTCGTGGGTGACCAGCGTCTGCAGCATGGGGTAGGTACGCCGGGCGGCGGCCGCGGCAGCACTGGCCTCATCAAGGGGGGCCAGGTAACCCTTTCGCAGGATGCTCTGGGTGCGGTGCATGCGGGTATCCAGCATGTAGATGTCGGCCTCGGTGGCGCCGGTCAGCATGGCGGTGGCCAGCGCCTCGTTGTCGTCGTACATATTATAATTTACTACCAGCCGAACGCCCGGCATGCGCGCCGCCACGCGGCGCAGCACTTGTTCATCGGCGAAGCCCGAGACGGTCAGCGTTACCGTATCCCGCAGGCGGGCGGGGTTATCCTCGCGGATGGCCAGGCCGGCGCGGGTCATCGCGGCCAGCTGTCCCTGAGCCGGCACGGCCAGGGCTGCGGATGCCATCCACATGGTGTCCGCGGGCAGGTAGGCACACGGCTCGGCCGCACCCATGGCTACACGCCGCCACACCTCGCCCTCACGCGCGATATACAGGGTGTCGCTGGCCGGGTCATAGGCCACGGCGGTGCCGGAGAAATGGTCCACTTTATCATCTAACAGCGGGCCGAGGGTTTCCACGGTATCCTTGTCCGGGTCAAATACAGCCAGCATGGGCGGCTGGCGCTCGGTGGGGAGCTGATCGTACAGCACGGTGAGCAGCTTCCCGTCCTTGTAGGGCACCAACGTTTGCGCATCCTGCACGCTGTCGTACTGCCGGCGCGCGCCGGTGTGCA
>CALNAU010000040.1 GCA_937874275.1 uncultured Clostridia bacterium
TCCCCGGTGGAGTACCTGAGAGCGTTCACTGTCCAACATGTTTGACTAACCTACATTATTTCGGGGCTGGAAAGATTTTGTGCAACGTATTTGGGGCAAGCCGAATGAAAAGAGAGATGATTCGGTGTTTGTTGTGCTTTTTATCGATTATGTTTTCCCTGATTAGACCACATGTGATTTACGGTTGAGGTTAATCTGCTAATTCGCTGAAACGCAGGAAGTACCTAATCTTCACAATCACAATACGTTTTTGCGATTCAACCTTCATGGTGCGTGTGGCTTGAACCGCTTGTCCAAAACTCATATAATAAGGAAGCCCTGCGGGAAGCCCCGCGGGAGATAGGAAATTTCGAACGGATGAAGCTGGAGTTTTGTTCCCTAAACAGCGGTTCCTGCGGCAACGCGACCTATGTGGCCGCTGGTGATACAAGGGTTTTGATTGATGCCGGCATCAGCGGCAAGGCGATCACCGGGGCGCTGGATACCATCGGTGTGTTGCCCGAAACGTTGTCCGCGATCCTGGTTACACACGAGCATGTTGATCACATCCGGGCCGTAGGCGTACTTAGCCGCAAATATCACATCCCTGTCTACGCCAATGAGCGCACCTGGGAGAAGATGGCGCGCACGGTAGGCGAAGTGCCGATTGGCCAGCGGCGCGTGTTTGAAACAGATTATGATTTTTATGTCGGGGATTTGGCTGTGATGCCTATCGCCATTCAACACGACACGGTGGAGCCGGTCGCGTTTCGCTTATACGCCGGGGGCCGCAGTGTCGCGGTGGCGACGGACATGGGCGCAGTGCCCAAGCGGGTGCTTAAGCAGCTGGCCGGTGTGGATGTGCTGCTGATGGAGAGCAATCATGATGAAGAAATGCTTCGCAACAACATCCGATATCCCGAGTCGCTCAAGCGCCGCATATTGGGAACGCATGGGCATCTGAGCAACAACAGTTGCGCCATTACGCTGATGGATTTGTACGAGACAGGCGTTCGCCGGGCTGTGCTGGGGCATTTGAGCGATGACAACAACACGCCGGAGCTGGCCATGCACACTGTTGTGGAAGCCCTGAACAGACAAGGCCTCAGGCCCGGCCAGGATATTCTGCTCGATATGGCATGGCGCGACAGAGTCGGCGGGTACTACGTCATTGAGTAGGCCAAGGTGGTTCTGGTTGGCAGGCGCTGCCGGCAGCGTTCTGGGGGGCATCGGGGTGATTGTGATGGCCAGGCGATCGATGTCTGCTAGTGGAACGGTGCCTGTGAATCTGGTGTATGCCCTCATCGCTGTACAAGAAATCCTGTTGATTGGCCTGCCGACCATTTTCATTTGGATGCGCTCTACTGAAGCGAAGGAAGGCTTATCTAAGCAACTGAAGCGTCCGGATGCATACTCGCTTGGCCTAACCATATTAGCCGCCGTTTCTTTTGCGTTGGCTTCTATCCTGCTGATTGGGTTATGGATGGTGTTCCTTCAGGATGTAGGCATCACATTACCCGAGCAGACGGATATTCCGCCGCCGGCAGGTGCGCTCGGTTTGGCCTGGGCGGTGATTACTGCGGCTGTGATCCCGGCATTCTGTGAAGAATTGCTGTTCCGGGGCTTGCTGTTGCGGTTTCTGAGGCGAAAGCGGGGAAATCGATTTGCCGTGCTGGTAAGCGGTCTCATCTTCGCAGTGCTTCATTTCTCCTTTCAGGGATTTGCGCCACTGCTGCTGATTGGCTGGCTCCTGGCGGCGCTTGCGATGCGTTATGATGGTATCTGGCTGCCAATTGTGTTTCATGCGGCATACAACGCGTTGGTGCTGGTCATCAATACAATGGGCCGCCTTCCGTCCGCCAATCTTGTATTCTTTGGGGCAGGTATTTGTATCGCAACCATATACCTACTGTTTCGAAAAGGGAGGGAAGACGCATGGAACTAATCGTGATTGGGTGCGACGGTTCCTACCCTGCCGCCAATGGCGCTTGCAGTGGATTTCTTGTGCGGGCTGATGATGGCAGCACTGTGTTGTTAGATTGCGGCAGCGGGGTGCTGGGCAAGCTAATGGCGCTGATGGACCCAGCCAATCTGAGCGCGGTGGTGATTACGCACTGGCATGGTGATCACGCGGCGGATTTGCTGACGCTGCGGCATTACCTGTTGATTCACAACAAACGTTTGCCTCTGTATGCGCCGCTGGATAACAGTCTGTTGATGCAGCTGTGCGAACATGAGGAGTTTGTTCTGAAGGACATCGCGCAGGCAAGCGAAGTAGGCGGCATGATGATGGAGACAACGCCTGTTGTGCACGCCATGGAAGCTTTCGCTGTCAAATTAGTCTGCGACGGCAAACAGCTGGTCTATACAGGGGATACGGACCGTTGGGAGAATTTGGCTTCATTCTGCCGCGGTGCTGACTTGTTCGTCTGTGACGCGACCTTTACATCCGAGGAGTGGAACGAGCGGATGCCCCATTTAAGCTCCTCCCAGGCGGCCACATTGGCGCGGGAGGCGGGAGTCAAACAACTGTTGCTGACGCATTTTCCGCCAACCGGGGACGGAGCCACGCTTCTCAAACAGGCCAAAGAGGTATTTGCGAACTGCTTGGCGGCAAAGCCAGGCCTGCGGATACAGGTATGAATCCCAGGGCATTTCATCGGCAGCGCCCGCTGGTGTGTATTGCCTTATTTTTTGGTGTGGGCGTGTGTATCGGGGCTTGCTGGGGAGACCTCCCCATATGGCTGCCATTGGTGGGGGTTAGCCTGGCCGCCGCTTTGCTTGCTGTTTCAATCGCTTATCAAAAACCAACGTTTATCTATGCTGTCTGTTTCCTGGTCTTATTCACTGGTATATACCGTGCGCACTGGGCAGCCAACCCGACGATTCCAAGCGAGGGCAAGGTTCAGGTCAGCGCGCGCGTGTCCGGTCTGAGCGAGCGCCGGGAGGTGGATGGCCGTATCAAGGCAGTGCTCAAACAGGTCAAGGTCCAGGATTTGGCGGGCGAAACACATCATTTGTCCGCAGCCTATTGGACCTATTACCCCGAACGGGATGCCCCTTTGCCGGTTGATGGACAGCAGGTGATCATGGAGTCGCAACTGTATCATCCCATGGGGCAGCAAAATCCTTATGGGTTTGATTTCCGCACATATCTGCTGCAACGAGGCATTCCTGTAGGTTTGAGCGGTGCCCGTCTGATGCAACTGACCCCGGCTACACAGGGTGAGCCGCAGGACTTCTGGCTGCGTACTCGTCTTTCATTGGCTGCTTTGTTGGATGAAGCGATGGGGAATGATAGCGCGCTGATGAAGGCGCTGATTTTGGGCAGCCGTGATGACCTACCGGAGGAGACCGTCGCGGATTTTCGCGATGCCGGCATCGCGCATGTGTTGGCTGTATCCGGCCTGCATGTGGGTATTCTGGCCGCGGCGCTGCTGTATGTACTCAGGCGCTTGCGCATGCCGCCCCGTGCGCGCTTTGCGGTGGTGGCGGTGGTCTTGCTGTGTTATTGCCGTCTGCTGGATTTCTCCGCGCCGGTGGTGCGCGCGGCGCTGATGAGTTGTTTGCTGATGGCCGGACAGGTTAGCCATGAACGCGTTGACCCCTTGACCAGCTTATCGGTCGCGTTTATGACCATTCTGGCTGTCAGGCCGCTTGATATTTTAAACGCCGGGTTTCAGCTTTCCTTTCTTGCGGTCCTGGGCATCTTCACGATGGGAGACCGGCTGCAAAGCTGGTATGCCAAAGGGAAGAGACGCAAGCCAAGCAAGTGGGATGGTGTAGTCTTGGCCGTCGTTACTACAGTTTCCGCATCCCTATTCACCGCACCTGTGGTCATGCGTGTGTTCCATCGATTTCCGTTGGTAGGGTTTTTGTTCAGTCCTATTGCCTGCCTGGTGGTCGCTTGGCTGATGTGGGGTGGGCTGCTGCTCTTGCCTGTGGCGGCCATCTGGATGCCAGTGGCGCAGGTGTTGGCGCGGCCACTCGTCTGGGTGAGCGAACGATTCACTAGTGTTACAGCATTTTTCGCGGGGCTGCCCTTTGGCAACCTGCGCAGCGCTGCCCCCGGCGTTTTATTGATACTGGCGCTGCTCATTGTTCTTTTGCTCAGTACCCGCTATCTGCGGGTCAGGGGCTGGCGAAGGTTTGCGGCTGGGGGTGCCGCGTTGCTGGTAGGGGTGAGCATAGGCTTTGCCGGGAAAAATGACGCAGTTCGGTATATCCAGTTCAGCGTCGGCAGCGCGGACGCCGCCGTGATTGAGGATGGCGCCACGACCTATGTGATTGATACGGCCGAACATGGGGGCGACCTGGCCAACTATCTGCAGAGCGTGGGACGGGATGTGGACATCCTGTTCATCTCACATCTGCATAATGACCACATTGGCGGCCTGCAACAGCTGCTGGAGGCAGACATAAATATTGGACAGATTGTTCTGCCTGTGCATGGGCGCGAAGTACAGTTTTCTGACAATAGCGCACAAATTCTGTCCCTGGCGGAGGAGCGCGGCGTGCCCATTGTGTATGCCGGGGCGGGGGATATGTTCACCTCAAATCGTGTGAAAGCAGAAGTGTTATGGCCGGTGCGAGATGCCCTCTACCCCGGGATGGATGCCAACAATAGCTCCATGGCATTGTTGCTGGACCTTGATGGCGTGCGGTTGTTAACAGCCGGGGATTTGACAGCCGAGTACGAATTACACTCGGCCATGCCGGCCCAAGTGTTGAAGGTTGCGCATCATGGCTCCAACACCGGGACTACGGTCGACTATATCAAGTCCGTGTCGCCGCAGCTGGCGCTGCTCAGCCTCAGCGATACGCATCAACAGCGGGCAAGCGCGGTCATGGCGCGCTTGTCGGATGAGGGAATCCCCATCCTGTCGACAGACGCAGGCAAAGCGGTTATGCTAACCATGCACCCAGATGGCATTCAGACGCAGCATCATACAGACTGGAGGACGCGATGAACCGGGAACGCTTTTTTGACAGCCTGAAGGCCGGGGAAGTGCTGCCCTGCTATCTGTTTGAAGGGGAGGAGGAGTATACCAAAGAAAGTGCCCTCCATGCCCTTCGGGAACAGGTGCTCAGCGGTGGCTTTGCCGACCTCAACAGTTCGGTGCTGGTCGATCCGCCCGTGGACGCGCTGATTGCCTGTGCGGAGACGTTGCCCATGATGGCGGATAAACGCTTCATTCTGGTAAAAGACTCTGCCCACCTGCTGGCAGCCAAGGCGGGACAAGGCAACGATGATAAAAAGGGCAGCAAAGGGGATGAGGCTGACCGGCTGGTCAGCTATTTATCAAACCTGCCGCAGACGGTATGCCTGGTGTTTTTCATGCGGGGGAAAGCCAATGGCACCCGCAAGGTATACAAGCAAATCGCCAAACAGGGCGGCGTCGTGTCCTTTGACCCGCTGGAGCAGAAAACCATGGTCAAGTGGATGGCCAAGGAGCTAAAGGGCTATGGTAAGCAAATTGACCATCAGACAGCGGAGCAGCTGATTTTCGCGGTGGGCAATGATATGCACCGCCTCAGCCAGGAGTTGGGCAAGCTGGCGGCGAGTGCTGGCGACCGCGAAGGGGTGATGGTGCAGGATATACAGGATGTGTGCGCTGTCTCCACAGAATACAGGGTGTTTGATCTGTCGGACGCGCTGGTATCCGGACAAACAGCGCGCGCGAGCGCCCTCATGCAGGACATGCTGCGGGAGGGGGAACAGCGCTTGATGCTGCTCAGCCTGTTGCAGCGTCAGTACCGACAGCTGCTGTTCTTGCGCATCCTGACGGCGCAAAAGCTGCCGCAGGATGAGATTGCCAGGCAGCTGGCTGCCCCTCCCTTCGTGGTGCGCAAGTTGCAGCCGCTGGCGGCGCGATATTCTATGGATGCGCTCAAAAAGGCCTATGACCTGCTGATAGAGACAGAGTTCCTGGTTAAATCCGGGCAAATCCCGGAGGAGGGCTCGCTGGAGCAGGCGGTGTACCGCCTGTTGGCCCTGCAAATGGAGGGACGCCGGGATGCTTGAGGTTTTGCGCCCGTTGTTAGCGACCGGCGGGCTGTATTTGCCGGAGGAAACGCTGGCTAAGATAAAGATATTTCACGATATGCTGCTGGACTGGAACACGCGCATGGACCTCACCAACGTACCGGAGGAGGAGATGCCGCTGCGCCACTACGCGGACTCTCTGCTGCCGCTGGTGAAATCAAATTGGTTTCCCGAGGGAAGCAGCCTGATTGATGTGGGCACGGGGGCGGGGTTCCCGGGGCTGGCCCTCGCCGTTGCGCGCCCGGATTTGCAGGTCTGTCTGCTGGAGGCGCTGCAAAAACGCTGCACATTTTTGACAGCGGTATGCGATGCTCTGGGGCTGAGCAATGTGAAGGTTCTGCATGCCCGCGCGGAGGATGCCGCCCGGGAGAATATGCGTGAGTATTATGATATTGCCTGTGCCCGTGCGGTGGCCCCCTTGCGGGTGCTGGCCGAATACTTGCTGCCATTTGTAAGAACCGGTGGTCAGGCGTTGTGCTGGAAAGGTCCTTCTGTTGAAGAGGAATTGCGCGAAGCCAAGCGCGCGCTATCCATATTGGGCGGTGCACCGGGCGAACGCTATCCCTTGCCGCTGGCCGGTGTGCAGCTGTGTGTCCAGGCCGTCACAAAAAAGGCCGCCACCCCGGCAGCCTATCCCCGCAAAGCAGGTACCCCCAAGAAAAAACCGCTGTAGCGGTTCCAGGCCGTCAAAAAACCCTTGGTTTCTTGACGGGAAGGAACGTGGGGCCATCCGTCTCTCACTTCGTTCCCGGGCGGCGGATGGCAAGGAAGCCTTGCTATGCAGGCCTTCCGCCCCACCGCGTATGTCGCTGGGGCGGATTACGATCAGAAGGCTCCGCCCTCCGATACCTCCCTAAATTATACTTCTTTGACAGTCTGAAACCGCTGTAGCGGCTGTTACCTAACCATCGCTACCATCGCTCGGATTGGAAAACGCGTACATGCCAATCCCTGCGGCAATCGCCAGGTTTAGAGAGTCAATTCGGTCCCCATGGGGGATGCGGACCGCTTGCCCGAGTTTTGAAAACGCCTCTGGCAAACCGCTGCCCTCATTGCCAAAGACAAGCGCGTGGGGGGAAGCGGCGGAACTTGATGCCGCCTGTAGAGATGTTGCGCCTTGCAACATAAAGGGATACAGCGCGTGTTGCGGGTACTTGGCTCGATACGCCTCAAACCCCTCATATTCCATCAGCCGCAGTGAGAAGACAGCCCCCATGCTGGCTCTGACCACACGCGGGTCAAAGGCATCTGCAGCCGGCCGGATGATGGCGATATCCACATAGCCAAAGCCCAACGCAGTGCGCAGCATAGTGCCCAAATTGCCCCCGTCGCTGGGTTGATGTAACACCAAATGATTGCGTTCCTGGGCCAGCGTTGCCTGCTCCTTGGCGAACACGGCCGCGGCGAACACGTTTTCCTTGCCGGACAGGCGGGCCAGGGCGCGGTCGGCGGTCTCCACTCGGATGTTGTGGCTTTGGCATATAGCCAGCAGGCGCTCGGTAGCATCCGAATGCTCCGCTTTGCTGTGCAGCAATACGCGCCGCACCAGTTCAGGCCGACGCGTTAGCGCCTCCATCGAGGGAAACAAGCCGGGCGCATATGAATAATCCAGCGAGCGGCGATAGGCTTCCAGGCTGGGCATGCAGCGCTCCTTTCGACTATATCTCACCAATACTGGAATCGTTGGGCCAGAATACCTCACAAGCGAATAGCCAAACGCCTGTCAACGGTTTAATTCAACGTGTGCGACTTTAACACGTTCAGCAGTTTCAAGGCCATGGTTTTGCCGTCCTCGCCCACTTCGCCCAAAGGCCCGACACAGGAGGGGCAGCCCATTTCGCAATCACATCCCCGTATTAGCTGGGACGCGTGCGTCATCAATGTGCCGCGCATGTGATATGCCTTTTCGGACAGCCCCACGCCGCCCGGGCTGGTATCGTACACGATGATGGTGGGCAGGTCGGTCATGGGGCTCTTCACCTGGTAGCTGACGGCGATATCCCGCGGTGAGCACATCAGGTACAGCGGCAGTACGATGCGCAGCGTGTTGCAGATGCCCATCATGCCGTTTTGCAGGCTGTCCTTGGGATAACGCCCTGCCTCCTCTGCGGTCAACGTGAGCCACATGGCCTGGGTATGCATGTCTGTCTCCGGCAGGCGAACCGGCCCGTAGCCCAGGCTTTCGCCGGTATCCAGCTTCATCTTCTTAAACAGCTTGACCAGCGTGGTGACCTTCACCTCGCCAAAGGCAGCATGGTCGGCCTGTTGCTCAATATCCAAAAGGCTTAGGCTGACATTGAGATCAGCATCGGTGTAATAATCCACATCTACACGCCGGATAAACGCCTTGCAGGCATCAAAATCCAACTGCTCCACCTGAAACTGTACGCCCTCATGCATGTAAATAGCGTTTTCGTGCAGCAGCATGGGCACAGTAAACCGATCCATCTCACCCACCACACGATGGTGCGCCGAATTGGTGATATCGATAATCAAAAAGTTCTCGGTCATAGCAGTGCGCAGGCTGATTTCGCTGGCAGGGAAATCCTCTGCCGCCCAGTGCCACACATCGCCCACATGCCGCAGGATGCCGGCTTCCTGCAAATACTGCAGCATGCTGTCCACGCCTAGGGCGTTGCCAAAGGGTTCATCGTCCTTAAATGGCAGTTCATACGCCGCGCACTTGAAGTGGCTCAGCAGGATGTATAGGTTATCCGGGTTCAGCAAGGCGTGCTCGGGCGACTGGCCGAAAAAGTAATCGGGATGTCCCGCGATGTACTGGTCGATGGCGGCGCTGGTGGTCACCATGATGGTCATGGATTTACCCTGCCTGCGGCCGGCGCGCCCTGCCTGCTGCCAGGTGCTGGCGATGGTGCCGGGATAGCCGCACAACAGGCAGGCGTCCAACGCGCCGATGTCAATGCCCAATTCCAGTGCGTTGGTGGAAATCACCATGTCCACACGCCCGGCGCGTAGCGAGCGCTCAATGTCCCTGCGCTCACCCGGCAGATAGCCGCCGCGGTAACCCCGTACGCGGCCGGATTGGCCCAGTGGGTCCTTGGCCAACTCCTTAAGGGACTTGGTGAGGACCTCTACCTGCACGCGGCTCTTGGCAAACACGATGGTCTGTATTTTGTTGCGCAGCAGCACTTCGGCCAGCCGACGGGTTTCGTGCAGGGCGCTCTTGCGGATGCCCAACTGGCGGTTGACCACCGGCGGATTGTAGAAGATGATGTGTTTTTCACCCAGCGGGGCACCGTTGTTATCAATCAGTGTGACCGGCCTGCCGATTAATGTTTGTGCCAATTCCTGCGGGTTAGCAATGGTGGCAGAGCACAAGATGAACTGGGGATGGCTGCCGTAAAAAGCGCACAGGCGCAACAGTCGGCGCAGTACGTTGGCCAGGTTGCTGCCGAACACGCCGCGATAGGCGTGAATTTCATCGATGACAATGTAGTGCAGGTTCTCAAACAGCTTCACCCACTTGGTGTGATGGGGCAGGATATTGCTATGCAGCATGTCCGGGTTGCTGACGACCACGTGACCCGCCTGACGGATAGCCCGCCTGGCCGCGGCTGGGGTATCACCATCGTAGGTAAATGTTTTGATATCCACGTCCAGCGCTGTCACCAACTCATACAGCTCAGCTACCTGATCGGCCGACAGCGCTTTGGTGGGGAAAAGATAGAGCGCCCTGGCGTCCGGGTTTTTGAGAATGGACGACAACACAGGGATGTTGTAGCATAGCGTCTTGCCGGATGCGGTGGGCGTGACCACCACCACATCCTTGCCTTGAGCCACCGCCTCAATGCAGCTGGCCTGATGGGTATATAGGCGGTGGATGCCGCGCGATTGCAGCGCCCTCATGATGCGCGGGTCAAGCCCTTGCGGCGCATCAGCATAGCTGGCCTGGCGCTCGGGCAGCACCTGCCAATTGGTTACACAACTCATAAACAGCGGGTCATCCCGCAGTTGATCAAGCAACTGTTCCAGATTCAAATGCCATTCACCCCGTTTCGCAGGCCAAGTATAGCAAATGGGGGAAGGGAGTACAAGAACTCGGACGAAGCCGAATAATTGTCCAAAATTCACCGGATTCTGATGTTTTGGGGTTGACAAACAACCTTCGGATGGCTATCATTGCCTTTGCGTTTAAACGCGACTGGGTGTGGCGCAGTTTGGTAGCGTGCTTGAATGGGGTTCAAGAGGCCGGAGGTTCGAATCCTCTCACCCAGACCAGAAATCCGTTGACTCTCAAAAGGAGTAAACGGATTTTTTATGATGCTGAGTGGGTATATCAGCATGATTCCGTCAGTAATTTTAGATTTTCCGGGCAAGATACAGTTCACATGTGTATCGTAGTTTGATTCTTCCGCCATGCCTTTCTAGTAGCCCTGACAATTCTTCAAAGCAAGCCTTTTTCAGCGCATCGGGCTTCTGAAAGAATACCTGGCTTGTCATGAGATAGCCATAGTAACCATTCAGATCATAGACTTTGTCCCAGACAAAGCTGAGCACCTCGGGCTTTGCAAACCCAGCGCTTTCTGTGATGCTGTCGGTAATGGTTTTAACCCGAGCGGGATAGTCCGCTTCTTTTATACAGGCCACAAACGCATTGTATTTGCTGAGAATGGACCAGAGTTCTACATCCTGTTCCACATCTTGAAAGATATCGATGTTCCAAAACAATGCCAGATATCCTGCGTGTTTCAAAACCGCAGCGCTTTTGGTGTAGCCGATTGGCCGCGATATCCAATGAAATGCTTGCGCGGAAATAACCGCGTCGTAATAGCCGGTTGGGGCATCATAATCCTCAAACCGTGAAGATATAAACCGCACGTTTTGACTCGCGTATTTAGCTTTTCCCAGGCTAATCAATTCCTCACCGGGATCGATACATGTCAAATCAAAACCTTTGTTTAGGAATAATGCAGTGGCTTTTCCACTCCCCGACCCGATTTCCAGCAGCCTTGATCCTTCTGTCAGTTGTGCTTTCTTGATGATGGTATCAATTGCTTTCGGCGGATAATCCGGCCTGTAGGAATCATAGTATGATGCCATCAGGTTAAACAACTCACCCTCCACCCCAGCATCACCATCCTGTTCATCACACACCAAACAAAAAACCCACTCAAGTGAGTGGGTGGTGGAGCATAAGAGATTCGAACTCTTGACCCCCACAATGCCATTGTGGTGCGCTACCAACTGCGCTAATGCCCCAAGCGACGAGCATTAATATAGCATGTTTTTCGAAGCGTGTAAAGCCCGATTTTTGCTTTTTTGCGTAATTTCATTTCATATGATAAGATATTACCGAAATTACGAGGCGAAGTGGATTGGGACTCAAGGTTACAAAATAGCAAGTATAAGATCAAGTCGCACGCTCGCCTCGGGAAGAGGTGTAAACAATGAAACAATCAAACACTTTGGCCGCCAGCAACAGACTGCCTGCCAGTAAACGCGAAAACCGGCGCATGCGTGCCTCAGGGTTGCTGCCTGCGTCCATGTCCAGCAAAGGGGAGGACGCGAAAAGCCTGTCCATTCGCAGTGATGAACTGGTCAAAATGCTATCCCGTCAGGGAATGTCTACTGTGTTCAACCTGAAAGTAGACGGCAAGACCAGTTACAACGCCATGGTGAAAGAAATTCAGCGCGCGCCTTTGACGGCGGAAATTCTGCATGTCACCTTCCAGCATGTTTCCCTCAAGGAAGAAACCAAGGCGGATGTCACCATCCAGATCGTTGGACGGGATACGCTGGAGTTTAAGAAGCTCGACTTCATTCAACACCTGGACTCGCTGCCTGTGCGCGGGCTGCCTCAGGATATTCCCAATACCATAGATGCCGATGTGGCCGAAATGGATGCCGGGGACAACCTGTATGTGCGTGACCTGGTACTGGGTAAGGGCATTGAAACCGATATGGAGGCTGACCGGCTGGTATTTACGGTCAGCATGCCGCGTCTGCACGTCGAGGAAACGGCTGAGGAGGCCGAAACAGAGGGCGCTGAGGAATCCGCAGAGCCTGCGACAGAGGAATAACGGCCGATAAATCGGACACCAACTACAAACCAGCGACCCCCAATGGGGTCGCTGGTTTGTGTCATGAATGAGATGCCGCGGGGTGAAGCTTACAGCCGGCCGCCACGGTGGCCGTGTGAGCCTCCGCCCCCGCCGCCGCCACCGTTAAACCGGGCACCGCCGCCACCGCTCGACTTGTTCTCCTGAATGCGGGTGCGGGTCACCGTCTGGTAGAGGAAGATATCGCTGGAGTCGCGCAGGCGCAGTGAATTATAGGACGTATACTGCGCGGCATTCTGCTGAGGCTTTGCGATTTGCAGCTTACCCTTCAGCAGGAAGGCGACGCCAACCCCGATGGCCAGCCCAACACCCGCAATGATGAGCAAGTATTGCTGCACGATTTCGGATGCGGCTTCAGTCAGTGTGGGCTTGCGTTCCACGCCGGACAGCGTGAAGCTGCCATCATCGTTGACAATTGAATAGCGGTTGAGTCGACGCTCCACATAATCGATATAAGCCTGCATGGCCTGAAAATAGTTTTCGCTGGGCAGATAAGGCTTAAGCACATTGTACAGCTCGTCCTCGCCCGCGTTTTCAAAGATGGTGCGCCCCAGGCCGCGGGATGCTTCATCATATTCGCGCAGGTCAAAGTTGAAGGAGAACATGATGCCGTTGGGGTAGTCGACCATGGGCTTGCGGGTGATGTAATAGTCTTCCGAAAAACGGGCGGCGGATTTACCCTGCGAATTGTTGGTGGTTACGATGTTGAGGTCAAAGCGATATTTCTCGTACAGCTGCTCCAGGCGGCTTTCCAGCGTGCGCTCTTCCTGCGCGGAGAAGGTACCCGCCATGTCTGACACATGCGGAAGCTGTGCCCCGTTAACCACGCCCAGGACAAGCAATAGCAGCAGCGCCAGACATACAATGCGTTTCATCTATATCACCCCCATGGAGCGCAGCACGGTGGCCGCGACGAAGCCCGCGGCTGTTACGCCAGCCGCCACACCCACAATCCAACCCAGGAACTTGCCCTTGGAATAAGGGATATTGGTGGTCAATTCGCCTGTTTGGCCGTTGATGGCAAAGGTGTAAGTTTTGCTTTCCCGGCTGGTGGTAATCAGCCAGATGGGAAACAACACGGGGACCGACGTGCCGTCATCGATGCGAATGTTGGCGCTCCGCGTTGTTACGCTGTTGTAACCGGACACCGTGCGCCGGAAGAGGTTTTCGGTGGTGTTGCTGATGCGCTGATCCGCTCGTTGCTTGCACGCCTCGGGGCTGACATTGGCGCGATTGGCCATGGCACCCGATAGCGTTTCGGGCACAAAGTCAATGGCGCTGGCCGTGTCGTAGGGCTCCAGCGTCTCAGTGATGTCATTGTCTACCTGATCGCTGGCGTCGATCGGCAGGTCGCGGAAGGCCAGTGTGCCCGCGCGCCGTACCAGAAAGTGTTGCGTAGTGGTCACCATATACTGCCCCGAACGCATGGTGCTCACCCGCGTGGCGTTGTAGGTCATATTCGCGTCAGCTTCGCACGTAAAAAGCCAGTAGGGCACATAGAGCTGGCGGATTTCGTCAATTTGGTTGCGTCCCTGCAAAAACAGGTTTGGCAATAACTTTTTGCCTCGGAAGTAGCCGTGAAACTTATCCTCGGCCTCCTGCTTTTTTACCAGGAAGGGGATGATGATGTCCGGCCGTGTGCCGGGGGTGAACTGAGCCGGAATAATGGATGGGCTGCCGCAAAAGGCGCAGTTGGTGGCAACAGTGGTATCATCCGTCAGCAGCTCAGCGCCGCACGAGGAGCAGGAGTAGGTTTTTGTGCGCTCCATTTCCTCCGGGGTGAATGGTTTATCCTGCATATCCCAGCTGGTCTGACTGCCCTGCTGGTCCTGCTGCTCAATTTCGGATACCTGGCGTACAGTTTCTACTGGAAAGGAATTGCCGCAGCTGTTGCACTGCAGCACTTGCTCCCGCCCCTCATAGATAAGGGGCGCCGCGCAGGATGGGCATTTATATGTCAAGGTTGGCATGCGTCACCTCCTGATAATGAGTCTCTGATTGCTGTTATCAGTTTACATGCAAAGCATGAATTTGTAAACCAATCCATGGTCTCGTGCAGGACCAAAGCCATGTAGAGTTTATCGGGGATACTATTTTGTGAAGAAGGAGCGACAACAGCCGCTACCTGCAAACACGCACACAGAAAGAACAACCATATTGCATTTTGTTGGGTATACTGCCCATGAGGCAACCCCCTTGCGCGGCCTTGCAATCTATGGTAAGATGTGATAGTCAAAGAAGGTCTATGACCGTGATTGGCAAGAAAGTGTGGAAGAAAAATGCGTTTAAGCGATACGATTGAAGAATTTATCAAGATGATGCTGGGGCAGGAGGAGCAGGAGGTTGAACTCAAGCGCAACGAGTTGGCGGAGTACTTCAACTGCGCTCCGTCGCAGATTAACTATGTGCTATCCACGCGCTTCACACCTGACCACGGCTACGTGACGGAATCCCGGCGCGGGGGCGGAGGCTTTATCCGCGTGATTCGCATTCAACGGGATGAGGATGATTTTTTGCAGTACCTGGTCAGTGAGCGCATCGGGGATTCCCTGGATGTGAAGACCGCGCAGATTTTGCTGCGTCAGCTGGCCGAACAAGGCAACGTGACGATGGACGAGGCACAGGTGATGTTTGCGGCACTCACGCCGCAAGCGTTGTCGGTCCCCATCCCGGAAGCGTTAAAAGACAGTATACGGGCAAAGATATTCCGCAGCATGTTGCTGCGCGTGGCGCGCAGAAGCCCCGCCTGACAGGAGGAACAAACAATGAAATGTGATGGATGTAAAAAGAACGAAGCAAATGTCGTATTACATATGATTACCAACGGCCAATTGGCCACGCGCTCGCTGTGCATGTTCTGCGCTCGCAAGGCGCATGGGGAGATGTCGCAGGCGTTTAGCACCATGGGCATGAACATGGCAGGGCTGGAGGATTTACAGGGCGCCACGGCACAGGAAGCGGAACAGCTTCGCCTGCCTCGCATGATCTGCTCCACATGCAGAACCCCTTATGAAGCGATTAACCACGAAACGGTGTTCGGCTGCCCGCAGTGCTATGCCGCCTTTCATGACCAGATTATCTCCTACCTGTCCGGCTTGAGGGGGCCGGAGGTGCCTGACGGGCAATCGGGAGAGGGGCAACAGGAACGGCATCCGGTCATCCATGTGACGACGGAGGATTTGCGCCAGCGCCTGAAGGAGGCAATCCACGATGAGGATTATGAGCAGGCGGCCAATCTGCGTGACCGGCTGAAAGAAATCGGTGCCACAGAGGGGACAAGCGATGCCTGATACCATCATGGGATGCTGGGTAGACCTGCGCCGCAATTGGGCGGAGTTTCCCTTTGAGAGCACGATGCTGGCGGCGGATAAGCCGCAGTTGATTGAACGCGTGACACAGGTGTTGGAGCCGCGGGAGGAAACGTGGACGCTATTTGCCATGCGCGACTTGACGCGTGAACAGTTCAGCGCCATGGAGGACATGCCGCTGCTGGAGCGGAGCCTGTGGGACAACAAAGATGCCGCTGTTTTTATCCGTGCTGATGGTGACGCCATCATCTATGTCCATCATGAAGATCATCTGCTGATTCGGGTTCGAGCAAACTGTGATGGCATGAGACAATCGGTGCAGGAGGCCAAAGATATGGCTCGGCTGATTGCTCAGACCGGCACCTTTGCCAAGGATGACCGCATCGGCTGGCTGACAGCCCGCCCGCAGTACGCGGGCACTGGTCTGCAGGTAACCTATCTGATGCACCTGCCCATGCTGAGCATGATGCAGCAAACTAAGGGGCTTGCCGCCAGGCTGCAAAGGGAACATCGTTTCAGTCTGACGCCGCAAACCGCGCAAGGGGAGAAGAACCCTGCCTGCCTGTTTAGGCTGCAGAACTTGTTCACCGCCTATGACGGCACAGAAAAGCTGATGACGGCTGTCGGTGCTGTGGCGGAAGAATTGACCGCGAAGGAGGATAACCTCCGCCGCAAGATATTGACGCATACCAACCGCTCTACCTATTTGGACCAGGTGTTCCGCGCGTATGGCATTCTGAAATACGCCAGGCGTCTGACCGAGGCAGAGTTTCTTGGTTTCTGGTCCAAACTGCGTCTGGGCGCATCGGCCGGCCTGTTGCCGGTATCCACGGATGTGGTCAATCAGCTGCTAAAACAAACGGCCAAAGAACAACTGCTGGCGCAGATGGACGACACCATGGATGAACACGCCATACACTTTATCCGCGCTGATGTGGTCAGGGCGGCCCTGAACGGAGGTTAACATGCCTATTTTCGGAAAATTTGATGATAAATCCCGCCGCGTGATTGACGCGGCCCGCAATGCCGCCGTTGGTCTCAAGCAGCGCATAATTGGCACTGAGCATCTGCTCTGCGGCCTGTTGCGCGAAGCTCGGGCCGACGCGCCCGGCCTGCCCAAAAATCTGACGCTGGCCTCAGTGCAGTACACCATTGTGCAGCTGACCAGCCAGGAGGACAGCGTGCCGCAGATGCTGGAGCTGACGCCCGGCATGCGCAAAACGCTGGAGGAAAGCGTGCTGGAGTCCCAGCGCATGGGTGCCCAGTCGGTGTCTTCGGGGCATTTGTGGCTGTCGCTGCTGTCGCAGGATGACAGTACTGCGCTGCGCGTGCTCAACATTTTGGGCTGTGATATTGAGCGCATACGCTCCAGCGTGTTGGAGAATATGGCCGATGTAGCCGCCAAATCCGAAGAGGAAGGCGAAGCCGGCATACTGGCCAAATTCAGCCGCGACCTGACCCAGATGGCCAGGGAAGGCAAGATAGACCCCGTCATCGGGCGCAGTCGGGAAATTGAGCGCATTGTGCAGATTCTGTCACGCCGCACCAAGAATAACCCGGTGCTCATTGGCGAGCCCGGTGTTGGCAAAAGTGCCGTGGCCGAGGGGTTGGCCCAACGGATTGTATCGGGTGATATCCCGGACATGCTGCTGGAGAAGCGGCTGATATCGCTGGATATCGGCAGCCTGATTGCTGGTACCAAGTACCGTGGAGAGTTTGAAGAGCGTATGAAGGGCATCATTGATGAGATTCGTGATGATTCATCCATCATCCTGTTCATCGACGAGCTGCAGAACATTGTAGGTGCGGGCAAGGCAGAGGGCAGCATTGATGCCGCAGGCATCCTGAAGCCGGCGCTGGCCCGTGGCGAGCTGCAATGCATCGGTGCCACTACGTTAAGCGACTACCGCAAACATATTGAAAAGGACGCGGCGCTGTCCCGGCGCTTCCAGCCGGTGATGGTGGGCCAGCCCAGCATGGAGGAATCGCTGGATATCCTCAAGGGGCTGCGCGAGCGCTATGAGGCGCATCATAACGTAGAGCTGACCGACGAAGCGCTGGAGGCTGCTGTGCAGCTGTCCGACCGCTATATCAACGATCGTTTCCTGCCTGATAAGGCAGTAGACTTGATGGATGAGGCCGCCAGCCGTGTGCGCATCCGCACCTATACCGCGCCCATTGATGTGAGCGCGCAGGAGGAGGCTTTGGCCGAACTGCGCCAGCAAAAGCTGGCTGCCATTGAGCATCAGGACTATGAAAAGGCCGCGGACTATCGCGACCAGGAGCGCAAGCTCAAGCAGGAAATGGAGGAGCGCAAGGCCAACTGGAAAAAGGAACGTGCAAACGCCAAGCCTGCGGTGACCGAGGAGGATATTGCCCAGGTCGTGGCAGGCTGGACGGGGATTCCGGTACAGCGCATGACCATGGCCGAGGGTGAAAAGCTGTTAAAGCTGGAGGAAACCCTGCACCTGCGCATGATTGGACAGGAGGAGGCCGTCAGCGCCGTCAGCCGCTCCATCCGCCGTGCTCGTGCCGGCTTGCAGGACCCCAAGCGCCCCCTTGGCTCCTTTATCTTCCTGGGCCCCACGGGTGTGGGCAAAACCGAACTGTGCCGCGCCTTGGGCGAAGCCATGTTTGGGGATGAGGATGCCATGATTCGCCTGGACATGAGCGAGTATATGGAAAAACACACGGTGTCCCGCATGGTGGGTTCCCCGCCCGGGTACGTAGGCTTTGAGGAAGGCGGCCAGCTGACCGAGGCTGTGCGCCGCAAGCCCTACAGCGTGGTGTTGTTTGACGAGATAGAAAAGGCACACCCCGATGTATTCAACATGCTGCTGCAAATATTGGAGGATGGCCGGCTGACGGACAACGTGGGCCGCGTGACCAGCTTCAAAAACTGCATCATCGTGATGACCAGCAACGCCGGCGCGCAAAACATCGCCGCGGGCAAGTCCCTGGGCTTTGGCACCGCGCAGGATAAACAGCTGGGCTACGACGAGATGAAAAACCGCGTGATGGATGAAGTGAAGCGCATGTTCCGGCCTGAGTTTATCAACCGGGTAGACGAGATGATTGTATTTCATCCCCTCAACCATGAGCACATCCGCCAAATCGCCAAGCTGATGGTGGACGCGGTGGCCAAGCGGCTACTGGATAACTCCGGCGTGACGTTGATGCTGGATGAAATGGCATTGGACAAGCTGGCCAAAGATGGCTTTGATCCCCAGTACGGAGCGCGGCCGCTGCGCCGTGTGATACAGCGCCAGATCGAGGACGCATTGAGTGAGTCCGTGATTGCGGGCAATGTGACCCAGGGTGATACCGTCGTTGGCACGGTTAAGGACGGCAAGTTAGCCTTTGATACGCAAAAAGCGGAGCAGGTGAAAGAACTGCAGCCCATCACCGAATCCTAACTGCAATTGGAGTGGCCCCACGGCTGACGCTGTGGGGCCATTCATATGTAGAAAACCAGTAGCCTTGCTTGACCTTGCACATACAGAAACGTATAATGACCCCGTTTAACAGGAGGGACGAACATGGCGGAGCAGAAGACATTTTATGTAACCACCCCAATTTATTATCCCAGCGGGAACATGCATATTGGCCATACCTATACCACGGTAGCGGCGGATACAATCAGCCGGTTCAAAAAGATGACCGGCTACAAAACGTTTTTTCTGACCGGTACCGATGAGCATGGCGAAAAGATTGAGCGAAACGCCCAGAAGGCCGGTATGGCCCCCAAGGCTTTTATCGATGGCATCGTGGAGGACACCAAGAAGCTCTGGGAACTGATGCACATTGAATATGATGATTTTATCCGTACCACGGACGAGCGCCACGTCAAGGCGGTGCAAAAGATTTTCCGCAAGCTTTATGACCAAGGCGATATTTATAAAAGCGAATACGAAGGCCAATACTGTGTGCACTGTGAAGCGTTTTGGACGCCCACGCAAATCAAGGAAGGCAACCTCTGCCCTGACTGCGAACGCCCAACGGAGTTGGTGAAGGAGGAAAGCTATTTCTTCCGCATGAGCAAATACCAGGATTGGCTCATCAACCATATCGAAACCCATCCGGAGTTTATACAGCCCCAGAGCCGGGCCAATGAGATGCTGCAGAATTTCCTGCGGCCGGGCCTGCAGGATTTGTCTGTCAGCCGCACCTCCTTCACCTGGGGTGTGCCGGTGGATTTTGACCCAAAGCATGTTGTCTATGTATGGATTGACGCCCTGAGCAACTACATCACCGCGCTGGGCTATGGCGCCGATGATGACGAGTTGTTCCGCACCTTCTGGCCGGCCCAAGTGCACCTGGTGGGCAAGGAGATCGTCCGCTTCCACACCATCTACTGGCCCATTTTGTTGCATGCGCTGGGGCTGCCCCTGCCCAAGCAGATATTTGCCCATGGCTGGCTGCTGTTTGGCGGCGACAAGATGAGCAAATCCAAAGGCAATGTGGAGTATGCGCAGCCCGTTGTCGCGCGCTATGGAGCTGATGCCCTGCGTTACTACCTGATGCGCGAAATGCCCTTTGGCGCCGATGGCAACTATACCAATGAAGCCTTCCTCACGCGCATGAATGCCGACCTGGCCAACGACCTGGGCAACCTGGTCAGCCGCACCGTCGCGATGATTGAGAAGTATTTTGGCGGCGTGGTGCCAGCCCCTCAGGGCTATGAGGACGTGGATCAGGCATTGATTGAGCAGGCCATCGCTGTGCCGGGCAAGGTGGAAAAGGCGATGGATGCCCTGCAGTTTTCCCAGGCATTGCAGGAAATATGGCATCTGATTGGCGAGAGTAACCGCTACATTGACCAAACACAGCCCTGGGTACTGGGGCGTGAGGAGGCGACCAAGCCCCGCCTGCAAACGGTGCTGTATGTGCTGGCTGAGTGCATTCGCTATGTGGCGGTGCTGATCGGCCCTGTGATGCCCGGCACCCCCGCGCGCATCTTTGAGCAGTTGGGGCTGCAGGATGCCGCATGTACCACTTGGGATTCGCTGGCCGCCTTTGGCGGGCTGCCCTGCGGCATTCGTGTACACAAGGGCGAAGCCCTCTTCCCGCGCGTGGATGTCGCCAAAGAAATGGAAGCCCTGGCCGCCGAAAAGCAAGCAGACGTGGCAGCGGTGGAGGAGCCCAAAGCCGAGCTTAAGCCGACCATCACCATTGATGATTTTGACAAGCTGGATTTGCGGGTGGCGGAGGTACTGGCCTGCGAGAAGGTGCCAAAGAGCGATAAACTGCTCAACTTCACCCTCAAGATGGGCAGCGAAACGCGCACGGTGCTGTCCGGTATCGCCCAATTCTACGAGCCGGAGCAGCTGGTGGGGCGTAAGGTGGTGCTGTTGGCCAACCTGGCCCCGCGCAAGATTCGCGGCATCGAATCCCAGGGGATGATTCTCAGCGCCGCGATGGATGATGACAGCGCCCTCAGCCTGCTGACCACGCAGGGGGACATTGCGTCCGGGGCGGCCATCAGCTGATGGACAGCCTTCGCCTCTTTGACTCCCATTGCCATCTGGATGACGCCCGCTTTGACGAGGATCGCGACCGGATGATACAAGCCTTGCCTGCGCAAGGCTTGGCTTATTGCCTGACTGTAGGCAGCGACCTGAATTCATCCCGGCGCTCCTTGCAGCTGGCGCATCAATATCCCTTTATCTACGCGGCAGCGGGCGTACACCCGCACGAGGCCGCCAAGGCGCCGGTGGATTACTTGCTGCAAGTGCGTGAGCTGCTGGGGCAGAAAAAGGTGGTCGCGCTGGGGGAAATTGGTCTGGATTATCACTACGACTTTTCTCCGCGGGACGTGCAGCGACGGGTGCTGACGGAACAGCTCGACTTGGCGTATGAGCTGCGCATGCCGGTGATTGTGCATGTGCGCGAAGCCCATGGGGATATGATTGACTTGCTGCGAGACCGGGCTGACAGGCTGCCCGGCGGTGTCTTGCACTGCTTTTCGGGCAGCGCTGAAAGTGCGCAGGAATATGTGCGCCTGGGCTTCTACATATCCTTTGCCGGGCCCGTCACCTTCAAGAATGCCGGAAAATTGCTGGCGGCTGCACAGGCTGTGCCCCTTGAAAAGCTGTTAATTGAGACGGACAGCCCATACCTGTCTCCGGTACCCCTGCGGGGAAAGCGCAATACCCCGGCCCATGTGCGGCATGTGTGTGAGCGGCTGGCTGAGCTGCGCGATCTATCAGCAGAAGATATGGCGGGCATTACCTGTCGCAATGCCATGGCTTTGTTTGGCATCGATGACAGTTCCCGGGCACAAGCTGTTTCAGCTTTATGACGAAAACATGAACAAAAAGCCAAAACGCCTACCCAAATTTGGCGCATTCATGTTATAATATGTTTTGCACTTTGTGCGCGAGGAGGAGAGAGTGATGGTGGCACCCCTGATACTTGCGTCCGCCTCGCCCAGGCGCCACGAGCTGCTGCGCCAGATTGGCCTTGATTTCGAAGTGTACGCGGCTGATGTGGATGAACATGCGGCGGGAGCCCCTGCGCAAGTGGTGTGCCTGCTCGCCGAGCGCAAGGCCAAAGCGGCCTTAGCCCGTTACCCCGGTCGGGTCATCCTGGCGGCGGATACCCTGGTATATGCCCAGGGGCAGACGCTGGGCAAACCAAAGGACGCGGAGGACGCAATGCGCATGCTGCGTTTGCTGCAGGGCGGATGGCATGAGGTGTATTCCGGGGTTTGTGTGATACCCGGTAAAGAAGGACAAACTCACTGTCGTTCGGACAGGACGCGCGTGCTGTTTTCGCCGCTTACGGATCAGGAGATGCGCGCCTATGTCGACTCGGGTGAACCCTTTGGCAAGGCGGGCGCCTATGCCGTGCAGGGCTTAGCGGGCCAGTTTGTGCCTCGCCTGGAGGGAAGCAGCTCCAACGTCATCGGCCTGCCGCTGCACCTGGTGCGCGAACTGTTGGCGGTATCCGGCGTCCAATTACTCTGATAGGAACGGTTGTATGGCAATCATCGCACCCGATTTGGGGATAGACCTGGGAACATCCAATACGCTGGTGTATGTGCGTAGAAAAGGGGTCGTCATCAACGAACCCACTTTGCTGATTGTTTCCGGTTCGGCCAGGCGCACCATCAAATCCATCGGACAGGACGCCAAGGTGTTGGTGGGGCGTACCTCCGGCGGTGATGTGGCGGTGCGTCCCCTGCAGGATGGCACCATCAAAGAGTATGACATGACCGAGTCCATCCTCCGCTTTTTTATCCGCAAGGCCATTGGTGTGTCGCACCTGGTGCGGCCTCGCGCCTTCATCACCATTCCCTGCCGCATCTCCGCGGTGGAAAAGCGCGTGGTGCGTGAAGCGGCCATTGCCGCCGGCGTGCGCCGAAACGCGGTGCACCTGATTGAAAAGCCGTTCGCGTCGGCTTATGGTTCGGGCCTGCCGGTCTTCCAGCCGGAGGGGTCCATGGTGGTGGATATTGGCGGGGGCACCACAGAGGTGGCCATCATATCGATTGGCGGCATCGTAGCCTCCAAGTCCATCATGACGGGCGGCATCAAGATGGATGAGGCCATCATGAACTACATCAAGCACGACTATAACATGCTGATTGGCGACCGAATGGCCGAAGATATCAAGATTGACTGGGGCTCTGCCCTGCCCATCAAGGACGAGCGCAAGGTAATGGTGCGCGGACGCGATATCATTACCGGCCTGCCCCAAACGGCAGAAATCACCGCCGGCAAAATCTATGAGGCGCTGCATAGCCCCTGCCAGCAGATCCTTAAAGCCATCCGTGATGTGCTGGACAAGGCGCCGCCCGAATTGGCGGGCGACATCCTGCGCAAAGGCATTTACCTGATGGGCGGGGGAGCGCAGCTGTACGGCATCGACCGCTACCTGGCCAGTGAACTGGGCTTGCCCGTCATGCTGGCCAAGGATGCCATGATGTGCGCGGCGGTGGGCGTGGGCCATTTGGCCGAAAACGTGAACCTGCTGTCCAGAATCGGCCGCTCCACCTTTATGCGCGACGAGGCGGAATGAAGAAACCAACGAAGAAACCCGAGAAGAAGAAGGCGGCGGCACGCAAACCGCGTGATCGCGGCGGCAGTGAGCGTCAGCATACCCTCATCCGTCTGGCGGGCATTGGCATGATTGTGGTGCTGCTGGTGGTCGTGGTGATGATGATTGCTTCGGTTTTCTTCCCGACGTCGGGCCTGCTGTCCAAGCCGCGCGAGTTGATTGCGCGGGTGATTACGCCCATTCAGCGCACCTTCAGCACCGCGACGGATGGCATTGTAACCTACCTGCGTCAGCTGAAACTTCGCTCCAACCTGGAGCATGAGTACGAGCAGCTGCGCCTGCGCGCCGCTGAGCTGGAAGACAAGGCCATGCTGGCCGAGGCCTATCGGCATCAGCTGGAGGTGTTCACGGACATGGACGACGAGTTGACGCGCAACGTCAACCTGGACGGTATTAAGGCCAATGTCATCGCCCGTGACCCCACCAACTATACCTATGTGCTGACCATTGATGTTGGCCACAACCAGGGCGTGGAGGATAGCATGGCCGTTTGCTTCTCCGGCGCGTTGGTAGGCTATACCTTTGACACCACGGACGACAGCGCCAAGGTGCGCGGTATTGTGGATGGCAATGCCAAGGTACACGCCATCATCGAGTCCAGCCGTGATCAGGGAGAAATCAAGGGTACGCTGGCCATCGACGGGCAGTATGCCTGCCGCATGAGCTACCTGGAATACACCACGCTCCCGCGCCCGGGTGACCGCGTCGTTACCTCCGGCGTGGGCATGCGCTTTATCAAAGGCATCCCCATTGGCCATGTGCGTGAGAGCACGCGCCAGTTTGAGGACAGCAAGCAGTACATCGTGGTGGAGCCCATTGTCGACTTTAACCACCTGGAATATGTGGTTGTCTACCGCTACCGGCCCGCCTACTCCGAGCCCGCGGTAGAGCGAGGCACGCAGGCTGCTTCAACCTTTGTACCCATGCCTTCCATCGAGCCAGTGCCCACGTTTATCGGCCAACCGGCTCCGGAGGTAACCGCGGGACCGGACGGCACTATCCCCACATCGGACGAGCCCGCGGCATCGGAAACGCCTGCCCCGACTGAAACGCCCGTCCCAACGCCGACCATTGACCCCAATGCCACTGTACCGCCACCCAATTTTGAGTACAACCAGAAGGTCATTGTCCCCGCAGGACCCACGCCCATACCGACCGAGCCGCCCACCCCGTCGCCGGTACCTACGGCCACCTTCTCGGTGGAGCAGCTAACCGTGGAGGAAGATCCATGACCGCCCGCGCCGCATCCTATCGCAGCGGATACCTGTACGCGCTCATCAGGCTGGTCAAGATACTCTTCCTGATTCTGCTGTTTTATTTGTTACAGACGGTGGTGATGCCGCACCTGAAGCTGTGGGGCATCATGCCCAACCTGCTGATGGTGATCATTGCTATCCTGACAGTCAGCTTCGGCAAGAAGTATGCATTCGCCTCTGGGGCGCTGATTGGCATTTTGCTTGAAACCATGACACCCAACCTGCGCATCTTCAACCTGTTGATTTACCCGGCACTGGCGCTGCTTTGCGCGCAAATTTTTGCTGATATGAGCGAAATCAAGCGCGAGCTGCTGCGCATCAAGATTGCGCAGCGGCAGGCTGACCGGCGCATTGTAGCGGTAAAAGGGGCCAGCCGCCCCAAGCGCCTGCATTTTCATTTTCAGCGCAAGTCAGCTGATGACATGGAAGCACATCTGCGTATCCTGCTCAACGCCCTGCTACTCACATTGTTCTACGAAGTGGTCATGTTGATTTATGTAGCTTTGGATGGTGTGCAGATCACGTTTTCGCATTTGCTGCGGATGATGCAGACGCTGTTGTATACAGGCTTATGGTGTGTTTTGATGTTCCCTGTGCGCGGCTTCCTGGGCATGTACCGGGGCCGTCGCCGGCAAAACGAAGCCATCATTGGGGACACGGTCATGATTTCTGAGAAGGATTTGAAGCAAATCAGCATGGCGCCCGACATGCCGGACGCCGGTGCGGTTGCAGAAGTGGCCGAAGCAACCAAACTGGATACGAGAATGCCGCAATCCGATGAAGACGAGCAGGCACACGGCGAAGAGTCTCCGCCCGATGCCGAACCTGTACCCGACACTGCCGATTCCGGCGGAGAGGAGAAGGAGCAATGAAGATAGAAAAGCGAATCACCAGACGCTTTGCCGTCTTTGGTGTAATCATGTTGGTGCTCTTTGGCGTCTTGATTGGCGGCCTGTACGATCTGCAGATATCCAAGGCTGACCAGTATCAGTCCTCCGCCAGCGTGGACCGCGTCAAGACCATCCGGCTGACGGGTACCCGCGGCATGATTACCGATGCCAATTCCAACATCCTCGCCCGCAGCGAACCGATGTACAATGTCACCTTCTACCGCACCAATGGTCAGAACAGCACCAAGGCCTACGCCACACTCACAGACTCTATTTTGGAAACCATTGGGATTGTTGAGAAAAATGGCGGCGAGCTGAGCGTCAAGTTTCCCATCGAACGGGACGAAAAGACCGGGGAATGGGTGTTCAACTTCGGTAAGGGCGTATCGCAGCGGGCGCTGGAAATCCGGGAAAGCCAGTGGCGCAGCAACCACTACCTGTCGCCCGGCTCCTATCCAACGCCTGCGGACTGCTATGACAGGCTGATGAAGCTGTATTCCCTGGAAGGCAAGGAGCTTGACGAGGAAACCAACCGCAAGGTGATGGCTGTGCATTCGGAGATGAACATGAACATCTTCCTCTCCTTGCCGGTTGTTATCGCCAAGGACGTGTCCTTTGCCACCGTCAGTGAAATCATCGGCCGTAGCATGGTGCTGGAAGGCATGGACGTAGAGGTGGGGGAAAAGCGCGTCTACCCGCGCAACACCATGGCGTCCCAGGTTATCGGCTATGTCGGTCCTATCTCCGACAGCGATAACTACCAGACGGATTTACAGCCGTTGGGCTATGCCCTCAATGACACCATCGGCAAGGATGGCATTGAGAAGAGCATGGAAAACTGGCTGACCCCCAACATCACCAGCCGACAGGGCTACCGCGTGATGGAGAAGGACAGCGCGGGCCGCCTGACCAGGGAAATCAGCCGTCAGGTGCCCGAAAACGGCAACAACGTCAAACTGACGTTGATTGCCTCCTATCAGCAGGCGGCGGAGCAGGCCATTGCCGCCAATGTGGCCGATACCCGTGCCGAGCAGGAACGCCGCATGTTTGACGACCGCTGGCGTGAGACAAACCGTGTGAAGATGGAGGACAGGGACTTTGACAAGTTCCCCCTCAAATTGGCGGAAACCGGTGCCATGATGGTGCTGGATGTCAAGACCGGCAAAGTGCTGGCCATGGCGCAGTATCCCACATATGATTTAAACGCCATGGTGGCCGGCGGCAAGGAAGCCACGGACATCCTGCTGGATCCCCGCAACGTGATGCTCAACTACAACATACAGTCCCGCGCGGAGCCCGGCTCCATCTTCAAGATGGTGCCCGCCATGGCAGCGCTGACCAATGGTGTGCTGGGCACCACCGAGACTATTTCCGACCAGGGCCCATTCGATAAATACACCAAGAACGTCAGCGAGGCACCGACCTGCTGGATTGCCAAAAACCAGCGGGGTACCCACTCCAACCTCAACATTGTGGGTGGCATCCGCCAGTCGTGCAACTATTTCTTCTATGAGATTTCCAGCCGCCTATATGGCGAGACCGGCAGCAACCTGCTCTACAAATATGCGGCGCAGATGGGGCTGACCACCAAGACGGGCATCCAGTTGCCGGGCGAGGCCCGCAGCATCGTTGGCTGCCAGACATCCCTGTACGACCCAACGGTCAGCATTCGTGAGCAGGAGACCTACATGCCCCTGCTGGTCGCTGAAAAAATCAAGCAGCACCTGCGTACCATCGGCTCCAGCTATGGCATCGATTATGACGATGTACGCCTGGATACCTGCGTGAAGCGCCTGATGGACATGGCGATTGTGACGCACTCTGATGATTGGTCGGATGCCATGCGCCCCATCCTGATGGCCGAACTTAACATGACGCGCGATATGGTCTGGGCGCAGGCCACCATCGGCGATATCTGGGTTTACCTCAACGATATCAAGTGGGGTGGCAGCTCGGAGATTCAGATGGGCATTGGACAGTCCATCACCACGCTGACGCCCGCCGCGGTATCGCGCTATGCGGCCAGCCTGGGCAATGGCGGCATCGTGCACAACCTATCTATTGTGGACTCCATCACTTCGCCCGATGGCGATATCCTCAATCAGTATAAGCCCAGCGTGTTCGGTCAACTGGAAGATGCCTATCTGTACCTGCCCTATATCAAGGAAGGAATGAAGGGCGTGGTTGACGCCGAAGGTACGGCCGGCAGGCTGTTCCGCGGCTGGAAATATCGCGACGAAGTCTGGGGAAAGACGGGCACGTCGCAGGTGACCATCGGCAACATCAAGCTGGATTTGGAAAACAATGGTTGGTTCGTGTTGCTTACGCCCTTCAGCACCGATGCCGAAATCGCCGTCATCACACTGATACCGAACGGGTTGTCCGGCACCCTGACGGCACCATCGGCCAAGCAGTTTGTCGACTGGTGGATGAGCAACCGCAACCAGACCAATCAGGACAGCCCGCCCGTTGGCGGCAACGAGCTGATGCCGTAAGAAGAGAGAGCATGGGACAGATTATGATGATAGCCTCCGGCAAAGGAGGCGTTGGAAAAACCACACTCGCGGCAGCGCTTGGCATTTGTTTTGCCAAGCGCGGCCTGCGCGCGTTGGTGTTGGACGCGGATGTGGGTCTGCGAAACATGGACTTGATGCTTGGGATGCAGGATAAGGTGCTGTATGAGTTGACCGATTGTGTCAATCGGCGTTGCACGCTGGATGACGCGCTGATTCCTCATCCGAAATATCCATTGCTGCATCTGCTGTCTGCCGGGCAAGATGCGCGCCCGAAGGATTTTGTGCGCAAGGACCTGAGCCGCACCCTCAAAACGCTGCGTCCACGCTATGACATGCTCATCATTGACGCGCCAGCAGGTGTCGGCCGCGGCATCAAGAACTTCATTGGCCTGGCGGATCGGTTTCTGCTGGTGGCTACGCCTGACGATATCTGCCTGCGCGATACCGAAAAAACTGCCCGCATCCTGTCTGAGGAAGGACGTGAACATCCGGGGCTGGTACTCAACCGATACGATTGGCGCCTGGCGCGGAGCGGCGTGATTCCCATGCCTGAGCCGCTGGCGCTGGCCATGGATATGCCGCTGCTGGGCGTTGTACCGCAGGACGACAGCGTGTACCGGGCTATGTTGGCGGGCAGTGCATTGTTAGATTCGGCAGCGCCCCAGGTGAAGGAAGAGATCGAGGGATTGGCGGACCGCTTGCAAGGGTTGCCTACCCGCATTGAAGCACCGCAGGAAAAATTGGCCGATAAGCTTCGCCGTTTGTTTGCGAAGGAGGCGGTCAGGCCATGATGCTGTCTGAGGACAGGCGCACCAAGCCGCATTTTGATATCGTTCTGCTGCTGATGATGTATTTGCTGATGTTCATCGGCGTGCTGATGATATCAGTGGCTACATTCAACCCGGATGTCAGCGCGGATGTACCGCTCCTTAACCGCATTCTCAACTCGGACTCGGGCAGTTGGCAGGCCATTTTTGTGGTGGCCTCCCCTGCGGCGGTGTGGTTCATCGTTTCCATACCCTACGAGCACTTCCGCAGCTACGCGCGAATGTACTATTACGCGGTGCTGATTTTGCTGGTGATTGTGCTTGGTGCATCCTCCATCCGCAACGTGCGCGCGTGGCTGTCGGTGGGCCTTGGCCGCATGATTCAGCCGGCCGAGTTTGCCAAGCTTACCATCATCCTGATGCTCGCACGGTCGATGGCCTCCACACCCAAGCCCATGAATACCTTCAAGGACGCGATCCGTACCATGGCTACCTTCGCTGTTCCCGCGGGCATTACGGTGTTGCAGGGCGAGGTAGGCTCGGTCATCGTCATGGCGGTGATTTTCTACATGATGATTGTATTCGGTGGGGCAGATTGGAAGTGGTTGACGCTCCTGATGGTTTTGGCCGTCATTGCGGTAGGCACCTTGTTTGCCTATGGTTTGATTAGCGGGTCTGAAGATTTCCGCCTGCAGCGCATCCTTTCGTTTCTTGATCCCCGAAAGTATCCGCTCAGCGGCGGATATCAAATATTGAACTCCGAGCAGGCCATCGGCTCCGGTGGCCTGACGGGCATTGGATTGTTCATTCCCGGTTCGCTCAGCCAGCTGAACTTTGTGCCGGAGGACTGGACGGATTTCGTATTCGCCACAGTGGGTGAAGCGGTTGGGTTTATCGGTTCTACCGTTATTGTGCTGTTGTATCTGGCCATGCTGCTCCGGATGCTGTACCTGGCTCGCTACACCTACGACAAGTTCGGACGCATGATAATCATCGGTGTGATGAGCATGCTGTTTATCCACATTTTTCAAAACATCGCCATGACCATCGGCTTGATGCCTATCACCGGCATACCGTTGCCATTTCTCAGTTACGGCGGATCAAACCTGTTGACCAACATCGTTGGTGTATCCCTTGTGCTCAACGTGGTGAAGAACCGCTCCAACGCCATGCCCAACTACAGCATGCCCGTCACAATCGCCACAACCGGCCGCCGCGGGGCCAAAAAGAAAATCTATGTAAATAGGGCCAAGCCGGCCAGAAAACATTGATAATCTTTGTGGCTTTTTCCCCTTGTCTTATGAGGGATGTCATAGTATAATCGCGCAAGCCTAAGGCATCAAACAGTTGAGAGAAGAAAAGGGGTCTGGCGAAGTGTTGGTCAAATGTCCGAAATGCGAACTGAATTATATGGAAGAAACCGACAAAATTTGCAGGGTCTGCTTTCGTGAGATTCATGGCATGGATATGCCCGACGAGCAAGAGATGTGCACCATATGCAATGAGGTGCCGGTGATGTCTGGTAAGGTTTTCTGCTCCATTTGTTTTCGCGAGATGAACGGGGAAAAAGTGGACGACCTGGAGACGCCAAGTGAGGATGACGAGGATGAGCCGATTCACAGCGGCGCAGAGACCGTTAGCACCATGGATGAGATCGTCCCCGATTTGACGGATTCCGACATTCCGGAGCCTGAGCTACGCGAGATAGACAAGGACCTTTCCCTGGAAGAGCTGGAAGAAAAGGAAGACGCCGACGAAGACGGCCTGGACGATGACGAATAATCATCCTACGCGCATATATGCCATTGGGGATTTGCACCTTCCCGGCGGTTCGGACAAGCCTATGCATGTGTTCGGACCCCACTGGGAAGGTCATTTTGATAAGATTGCTGCGGATTGGACAAACCGGGTGAATGACAACGATATTGTACTGATTCCCGGCGATATCAGCTGGGCCATGCAAATGCAGGATGCCGTCCCCGACCTTGAAGCGATTGGCCGTTTACCGGGCAAGAAAATCATCATTCGTGGGAATCATGACTACTGGTGGGGATCCATTTCGCGATTGCGCAGCAATTTGCCTGTTGGCATGTATGCCATTCAGAATGATGCTGTGGTACTGGATGATATGGTTTTCTGCGGCTCCCGTGGATGGATGTTGCCCAATGATGAGACGGATCATGAAAATCGCAAGATATACCAACGCGAGTTACTGCGCATGGAGCTTTCATTGCAGCATGCCAGGCGATTGCTGCCGGTCGGTCGATTGGTGGTGATCATCCATTACCCACCAACCGATGCCATCGGCAGTGACTCACCCATGTCCATACTGTTTGAGAAATATCAGGTGTGTGATGTTGTGTATGGTCACTTGCATGGCGCTTCAAATGCTAATGCGTTTGTTGGCAGTATTCATGGCGTGCGGTACCATCCAGTTTCGTGCGATGGATTAGATTTCCAATTGTATCAATTGCCGAGTAAGGCATAGCAGTAGCAATAGCCTCCTAAAATAGGCATTCTTCACCCATAAAAAACCAATATAAGCGCAGCAATGCGCTTTTTTGTGTTGAAGAATGCTTAGGAAGTGGAAAAGAATGGGGGAACGCTCCTTTTACCG
>CALNAU010000041.1 GCA_937874275.1 uncultured Clostridia bacterium
GCGCTGAGGTTCTGCTTTTGAAAATAGCCCAGCGAAAAGTCATCGGGCAACTCAAGCACCAGGGCATTTCCCTCGGACAGGAATCGGATGTCCGGCATCCAGGAAATGGCTGCCGGATGTGAACGGGCAATGATGCCCGTGAGCATATGAGCGTACTCGGCCGGGCTCTCCAGAAAAGATTCGGCCAGCGAGGGTGATGCCACGCGCAGCGAAATGCGCATGCCGGGAAAAGCTTTGGCCAACACCTTACGCATCGCTTGAAAAGGCTCGTTGCCCACCAACACATCGGCCAGAAATGATAAATAGACGCGACGATTGTCCGCGTCATATCGCGCCTGTTCAAAGTGCAGCTTGCCTTCCAGAGAAGGCACAGCCGCATAGATTGCTGCCTTCAGGTCTTCAAAGGTCAATGAATTTCCTCCGTGTGTCCCGTCTGACGATTCAAATAATCCCGCACAGCGGACACAATTTCGTCAGCAGGGCGTTCGGTCACCTTGCGCACAAACTGCCCGTCCACATACAGCGCGCCAACTTCCTTGCCGCCGCAATAGGCCACATTCGCCTCCTGCGCTTCGCCTGGCCCGTTGACGACGCAGCCCATGACGGCAACCTTGATGGGCTGCGTAATATGGGCAGTGCGGTGCTCTACTTCCTGGGCTATGCCCTCCACATCCACTTGTGTGCGGCCACAAGTGGGACAGGATATCAGCTGTACAGCGCCCACCAGGCCGATGGCCCGCAGGATATCCCTTGCGGCCTTTGGTTCGGCCAGCGGGGAGCCGGTGAGAGAGACCCGCACGGTGTGACCGATGCCATCAAGCAACAGCGCGCCGATGCCAATGGCCGATTTTATGGTGCCCTGGCCGGGCAGCCCCGCTTCGGTCACCCCAACATGCAAGGGGTAATCAAACTGTTTATCCGCCAGGCGATAGGCGTCCACCGTCAGGCGCACATCACTGCTTTTCAGCGAAATCACGATATCGTCAAATCCAGCGGCTTCCAGCAAGCGGACATGCCGTTCAGCAGCCTTCACCAGTGCTTGCGCTGTTGGACCGCCATGGTGCGATAGCAAGTCTTTGGGCAGCGAACCGGAATTAACCCCTACCCGAATGGGCACGTGATGCGCCTTGGCGCAATCGGCCAACGCCGCAACCTTGCGCTCATCCCCAATGTTGCCCGGGTTGATGCGCAGTTTGCTGATGCCATTTTCCACCGCGGCAATAGCCAACATGTGATCAAAATGGACATCAGCAGACAGCGGAACGGGGCTGCTGTCCACCAACTGCCGGACTGCCTTGGCGCATTCCTGACTGTATACGGATACCCGCACCAGCTGAGCGCCGGCCTCGGCCAGCTGCGCAATTTGAAGGGATGTGGCTGCCACGTCCTCCGTAGGGGTATTGGTCATCGTCTGTATGCTGACCGGGTGCTTGCCGCCAATGGGCAGGGTGCCAGCAAATACGGTTTTCTTTTCACCCATTCTCAAAACAACCTCAGGATATCACGGATGTTAATCCAAATCATCAGCGCGAACAACAGCAGCATGCCAATGGCGTGCACATACCCTTCCTTCTTAAAGGGCTTGCCACGCACAGCCTCCACCAACAAAAACAGAATGCGGCTGCCATCCAAGCCGGGGATGGGCAGCAAATTGAACAACCCAAGGTTAACGGATATCAGGCACATCAGGTACAGGTACCCCGGCAGTTGCGATTGCTGGGTGGTGGCGACAATGGTCTGGGTAACGCCCACAATGCCCGTCACCTCGCCCGCACCCTGTCCGCGGAAAATCAGGTTGTTAAGCGCCTCCAGGATGGACCTGCCCGCGTCTACGCACATCCAAAACGCGGCGATAATGGTTTCGCCCATGCCCACACGGCGCCATTCCTGCGGGGTGTTGGTCAACAGATTGACGCCCATCATGTAGCGGCGCTCGGCCTGATTGTACAGCGGCGTGACATTTAGGGTCATTTCCCCTTTGCCCGGCCGCTCGATGACCACACGCAGTTCCTGCGAGCCGCTTTGGGTGGCGCGGTTGATGGCCTCCGTTACGTTATTGGTCACCGGCTCCTCATTGATGGATTTGATGACGTCATAGGGTTGAAAGCCTGCCAGCTCCGCCGGGCTATTTGCGTTGACCGTCTGAACCGTTGTAACCGAGGGCCCGGTCACCTCGGGCACCCCGCTGAGCAGGAAGAATGCGATGGCCACCACAAAGGCCAGCAGCATGTTCATCACCGGACCGGCCAAAATGGTCAGCAGGCGTTTCCAGGCGCTGAAGTTTCCAAAGGTACGTGGGTCTTGCTTGGCGCCCTCGCTGCCGTCATCCTCCCCATAAAAGGCGCAATACCCGCCCATTGGGATGGCGCGGATGGCAAAATCTGTCTCATGTTTTTTACTCTTCCAGCCGAATAGCTTCGGTCCAAAGCCAATGGCGAACTCACGCACGGGGATTTTGCTCATACGAGCGGCAAAAAAGTGCCCCGCCTCGTGTACGGTAATCATGATGCCAAACATTAAAATGGCTGCTATGATATAAAATAAGGACATATTTCCTCCTGTATGGTTACGCGTTCATTCGGGATATCAGCTCGTCCGCTGTGCGCCGGGCCGCGGCGTCCGCGTGTTCCACCGCTTCCAATGTATCCGCATCAGGCGCACCTAAACGCTGCATGGTGTCGGACACCACCTGGTAGATACCGCCAAATGGTATCCTTTCAGCCAAAAAGGCAGCCACAGCCTGCTCATTGGCAGCATTGAGCACCGCCGCTGCCGCCCCGCCGGCGCGTATGGCTTGATAGGCCAATGATAAGGCAGGGAATCGACCATCATCCGGCGATTTAAAAGTCAACTGGCCTAACTGCGCCAGGTTCAAGGAGGGCAATCCGCTGTATATGCGCGCAGGATAGCTCATGGCATATAGGATGGGGATGCGCATATCCGGCAGACCAAGCTGCGCCAGTACGGCACCATCCGCAAACTCGACCAGCGAATGCACGATGCTCTGCGGGTGAATCAGCACCTCAATTTGCTCAGGTTTGGCGTCAAACAGCCACCTGGCCTCAATCACTTCCAACGCCTTATTGAACATGCTGGCGGAATCTACGGTAATCTTTGCCCCCATAGACCAATTCGGATGTTTCAAAGCCTGCGCAGGTGTCGCCTGCTTGATGCGGGCGCTGTCCCATGTACGGAAAGGCCCCCCCGATGCGGTCAATATGATGCGCGCGAAAGGGTTGCCCTCAGCCGCATTGAGGCACTGAAAGACTGCGCTGTGCTCGCTGTCCACCGGCAGCAGACTGGCGTGCTCGCCCCCAACCTGACACCGCGACATCACCAGCGCCCCCCCGGCCACCAACGCTTCCTTGTTGGCCAGCAACACGCGGCGTCCGCTCTCACGCGCCGCCAATAGCGCCCGCAGGCCAACCATGCCGCTAACCGCCACCAGCACATCATCCGCTGGGGCACTGCGTGCCAGTTTTTCTAAAGCATCATGGCCGAAATGCCACTGACAATTTCGCAGGTCATCCGGCACATCCACATGTTCTCTCCCGGTTAGGGCAGCCATGTCCGGACGATAGTGGCGTACCTGGTCGAACAACGCCTGCGCGTTGTGCCTGGCACAGAGCGCCGCCACACGAAACTCACCGGGGTGCATATCCACAACCTGAAGTGCCTGTGTGCCGATAGAACCTGTGGACCCTAATATGGTTATTGAACGCATGGTTTCCTTTTCTACAAGAACAAGAGGTAGTACGTATAGATAAATACGGCCACAAACAAAATGGAGTCAAGCCTGTCCATCATACCGCCATGGCCGGGGAAGATGTGGCCAAAGTCCTTGATTTGGCAGTGCCGCTTGATGATGGAGGCAAACAAATCGCCTACTTGGCCCACAAATCCGCCGCACAAGCCGATGATCAGAAAATGTATCACAGAAGGCGGCGACATGCCCAGAATGCTTGCAATGATAAAAATGACCAGCGCGGTGAGCGTGCTGCCCACCAGGCCCCCAATAGCGCCTTCCACCGTCTTCTTGGGGCTGATGGTCGGGTTTAGCTTGACCCTTCCGTAACGCATCCCAACGAAATAGGCAGCCATATCCCCCATGGTGGGCACCAGGAAACTGAGCGCCAGCAACGTCCTCTGTAACGAGACGGGCAGTCTGGCCATCGCCAGCAGGAACATGCCGGGCAGCGCCACCGATAGAAGCGGCAGGATGGACATCAGCATGTCCACCAGCTTGGGCTCACTCCTGAACAGCACATTGATGCATACAATCAGGAATGTAAGGAATATCATGCCTATGAGGATGCGAATGGCCTCGGTATCGCTTAGCAGCAGGAAGCATGGGATGCTGACCACCAGCGCCAGCCAGGTTGGCCAAGCCACCGGACGATGACCAGCCGCAGTCAGTGCGGTAAATTCTTCTGCAATGGCCAATAAAACGGCCGCAATCCACAAAACTGCAAATACCCAGCCGCCCAACCAGAGCGCCAGAAATAACAACACCAGCAGCCCGGCACCCGTGATAATCCTCGTCATCATGTGGCGCGTCCCCCATAGCGTCTGTCTCTTTTGCCAAAGTCGGCCAAAGCCTGCGCAAAATGCTGCACCGTGAAATCCGGCCACAGGACCTCGGGAAACATGAGCTCGGCATAAGCGTTCTGGTATAGCAGGAAATTGCTCAGTCGGTATTCGCCGCTGGTTCGTATCAGCAAATCAACATCCGGCTGACCCGCGGTATACAGCAAGGCCTCAAAGCGTGCGGCATCAATCTGTTCAGGCTGCAAGTTCCCGTTTTTCACCTGTTGCGCCAATGCGCGCACAGCGCGCAGGATTTCGTCCCGCGAACCATAGTTGAGGGCGATGTTCAGCTGAAGCCCATCGTTATCCTTCGTCTTCTGCTCTGCCGCATGTACGGCATCACGCTGCAGGCCGGGCAACGCATCCGTGTCCCCTAAGATGCGAATGCGCACCCGGTTAGCGTGCAGTTCGTCAATCTCCGAGCGGAAGAACTCGAGAATCAGCGCCATCAGTGCCGCGACTTCAGGCTTGGAGCGCCGCCAGTTTTCAGTGGAGAAGGCGTATAAAGAAAGCACCTCGATACCCACATCGCTGGCATAGCGCACTATCTCCCGCAGCGTTTCCACGCCTTTGCGGTGCCCCAACGCCACGGCCAGGCTGTGCTGCTTGGCCCACCGGCCGTTCCCGTCCATGATGATTGCCACATGGCGTGGCAATTGCTCATTCTTCTGGCGCATGCGTTCCCTCCGGGTCTCCATCCCTGAAATAGGCTACAATCAAGCATTCCCCGCGGATGGCGATGACCCGCGGGGTGCCTACCGGAGGCTGTGCTCGTTCTCTGGGGGCTCTGGTGTACATAACCTGCACCTGAATCCCCTGCTTTTCGCAGGCATCCAAAACGTCAGGCAATGGCAGCCCCACAAGGTTAACCGGAATCAAAACTCCATGATCTCTTTTTCTTTTTCCGCAGCCAGCTTATCCACTTCCTTGACCGCGCCGTCGGTCACCTTTTGCATTTCGTCCTCGGCCTTGCGCTGATCGTCTTCCGTAATCACAGAATCCTTCTTCAGCTTTTTGATTTGGTCGATGGCATCCCGGCGGATAGAGCGCAGCGCAATCTTGGATTCCTCCGCGGCCTGGCTCACCTTTTTGCTCAGCTCGCGGCGGCGCTCCTCGTTTAGTTCCGGCACAATCAGGCGGATAATCTTGCCGTCATTGGCTGGATTCATCCCCAAATCACTCTTCTGAATCGCCTTTTCCACCTGAGGGATTGCCTTGGCATCCCAGGGAGAGATAATCAGCATGCGCGCCTCAGGCGCCGTGATGTTGGCAATCTGATTGAGCGGCGTCAGCGTACCATAATAATCAACCATGATGCGGTCCAGCAATTGCGGGTTGGCCCGGCCTGCTCGCAGCGCCTGCAGATCACGTTTGAACACCTCGCGTGTCTTTTCCATCTTATCCTGCGCAGTCTTGATGATGTCTGTATACATAGAGACACCTCCTTCATTCTTGAGCATATTGTATCGCCTTTGACGCGGTTAATCAACCCGATGAAAACTAATCCGCTTGCAGGAAATCGGCAATGGCCGTTTTGTTTTTCTTCAGGTTAGGGACGAGGAAATAGGCTTTGCGTATCATTTTTGAGGAAAAGGATTTATTAACCGGGATGCTAAGTGCACTGATGCGCAAATCGCCCGCCTGCAGCAGGTCCTGCAGCAGATTCAACGCGTCCGACATGCTGATATCCGTGCTGACGCGCCCGATGAAGCTGAGGATAATCTGCCCCAGGCGATCAACCGGCAACTGACGCAGGCGCGTATAAATCGCCTCCAACACCCGCTGTTGGCGTCCGACACGCTCGAAATCACTGTCCACCTTGCGGATGCGCGCGTAACTCATTGCTTGCAGTCCGGTCAGGATGCGCGTACCCGACGCAGCCAACACCCCCTCATCCTCCGGAATCTCCCGCTGGTAGTTATAGTAGCGCAGAATACCATTCAGTGGCTATAGCTCATATTCTTCCACCGTCAGCTCTACACCGCCGATGGCATCGACAAGTTCGGTCATCAGGGAATAGTTCACAGCCAAATAAGCATCAGCCACCACCCCAAAGTTCTCTTCCAGTGTGCGGCGCAGCAGCTCTTGACCTCCGTAGACATAGGCGGCGTTTAGCCGGTTGTGGCCACGGCCGGGGATGGTGACGTACAAGTCCCGCATGAATGAAATGAGTTTCAGCGTTTTGAGGCGGGTGTTGAGCACGGCCAATATCATGGTATCGCTGCGTCCCTTGATACCGGCATCGTCAGTATCCACACCGACAATCAACAGGCGGTATTCGCCATCCAAGCCCGTTGAAGGCATGCGGAAGTCGTCCGGCAGCACAAGGAATTCGCTGTTTGATTCCTCCTGCAGGGACAGTTCATAGAGCAGCTCCCGCAACTGTTCATCAGTCAATCTTTCTTCCTCAGAAAATCCGGTCTGCATCATCAGCATGATAGCCAGGATAAAAACCAGCAAGCGTTGCAAATACTTCATCTTTCCCCTCCTTCAACGCACAAAGCGCCCCCAAATGGGCGCGCTTTGTCCGGGCAGGCGACAGGAGCAGCCTCCCTTTACTTGCTCACCGTAATGCTTTGCTTGGGGCATACGGCTACGCAGGCTTCGCACAGGGTGCACTTTGTCACGTCAATTTCCGCCAGGAAGTTGTTCACATGAATGGCATCGAACTCGCAGGCTTTCTCACAGCGTTTGCAGCCGATACAAGCATGGTCACAGCTGAGATTGGCAGGCTTGGGCGCCTGGGTGTTCATGCAGCGCACCGTCACGGTCGCGGCACGCGGCAGCAGTTTGATAAGGTTGTTGGGGCACTCCGTCACGCACGCGCCGCAGGCGGTGCACTTGTCCGGATCAATCACGCAAAGGCCGTTAACCATACGAATCGCGTCGAACTGGCAAACGCGTTCACAATCTCCCATGCCCATGCATGCCGTGGGGCATAGTTTAGGCCCGCCGGAAAGCGACATGGCATGGCGACAGGTTTTGTATCCCTGGTACTGATAACTATCCTTGGCAATACCATCGCCGCCCTGACAACGCACGCGCGCTACCATCGGCTCTACCTCTACACCATCCAAGCCCATGATTTCGGCCAGCGCGCTGGCCGCGGCACCGCCGCCGGGGGTACAACCCGTAACGGGCGCCTCACCGCGCACAACGGCTTCGGAAAACTGATCACAGCCGGGGTAACCGCATACGCCACAGTTGGCGCCGGCCACGGCCTCGCGCACCCGCGCCACACGCTCGTCCACCGGCACAGCGAACACCTTGTCGGCCAAGGTGAGCAACAGGCCAAACCCGATGCCAAGGCCGCCCAGAACGGCTATCGCGTAAAGAATCGCACTTGTATTCACGCTTTCCTCCTTACTTGACCAGGCCCGAGAAGCCCATAAAAGCCACCGACATGAAGCCAGCGATAATCAGGCTGATGGGGAAGCCCTTAAACGCCTTGGGGATATCAGAACTCTCCAGCCGTTCACGCACACCCGCCATCAACACGATTGCCAACAGGAAGCCAACAGCGCCAAACACGCCGCTGAGCACGGACTCCAGCAGGTTGAACCCGCTGTTCATGTTGAGGATGGTAACGCCCAGCACCGCGCAGTTGGTGGTAATCAGGGGCAGATAGATGCCCAGCGCGCTATACAGCGCAGGCAAGGACTTCTTCATGAACATTTCAACAAATTGTACCAACGCGGCAATGATAAGAATGAAGGCGATGGTGTTCAGATATTGAAGCCCAAACGGCAGCAGAATATACTCATACGTCAGGTAGCAAAACAGGGAGGCAATGCCCATGACGAACACAACCGCCACACCCATGCCAGTCGCAGTCTCCAACTTGGTGGAAACGCCCAGATAAGGACAGTTGCCCAGGAAACGGGAGAAGATAAAGTTGTTGCTGAACGCAGCGTTGACAAAAAACAGGAATACGCCGATTTCACTAAGCCTCATGCTGCCTTCACCTCCTCATTGGATCGATTCGCTTTGCGCTTGTTGCCGATGGCATTGATGATGCCAAGCAGCAGGCCATAGGCCAGGAAGCCACCGGGGGCAAGCACAAACAACAGCACAGGCTCAAAGCTGGCCCCGAGTAGAGATACGCCGAAGATGGTTCCGTTGCCCAACAGCTCGCGCACGGAGCCCATCAATACCATAGCCAGTGTAAAGCCAATGCCCATGCCAATGCCGTCCATGGCAGAAGCTACCACACCATTCTTACTGGCAAATGCCTCAGCTCTCGCCAGAATGATGCAGTTGACCACAATCAACGGCAGGAAGATGCCCAGCGCCTCATACAAGCTGGGCAGATAGGCGTGCATCAGTAGTTGAATCATCGTCACAAAGGTGCAAATGACTACAATAAAGGCTGGAATACGCACTTTGCCCGGGATGAAGTTGCGAAGCAGGGAAATCACCACGTTCGATCCAATCAGCACAAAGGTGGCTGCCAAGCCCATACCGGCACCGTTGATGGCGCTGGTGGTCACAGCAATCACCGGGCAGGTGCCCAGCACCAGTCTGAAGACGGGGTTTTCGTTGAAAATGCCGTTTACAAAAACGCCTCTCAAACTATTCTTAGACATGTTTCTTCACCATCCCATACACTCGTCTGCCGCTGAAGCGGTCAATCAGAGGCGTCAGGCAGTTCATAAACAGAATTGCGTAGGTGACGCCCTCGGGGTAGTTGCCCCAACTGCGGATAATAACCACCATCGCGCCGCAGCCCAGGCCAAAGATGCACTGTCCGATTTTTTGCATTGGGTTGGTCACATAGTCCGTCGCCATGAACACGGCGCCAAACAACACACCACCCGATAGAATGGCTACCAGCGGGTCGCTGCCGACCAGCCAGCTCATCAGAGCCACCGTGCCCACAAAGAACACCGGCACATGCCAAGAGACGACCTTCACCACCAGCAAGTAGACCAGGCCGATGAGGATGGCCACCTTGCACACCTCGCCAATTGTGCCCGGGATATTGCCCAGCAGCAAATCACTCATCGGGATGTTGCGGGCATTGGTCACCAGCGGGGTCGCGCCGGAGACCATATCCACGCCATGCGCGGCTTCTGAGGCGCCCAGCAGCCGCTCGGGCAACAGGAAGCTGGTCATGCGCGCCGGCCAGGATGCCAGCAAAAAGGCACGGGCAAACATGGCCGGGTTCATGAAGTTATGACCGATGCCGCCAAACAGCTGCTTCACCAGAATGATCGCAATCGCGCTGCCCAGGGCGGGAATCCACAACGCCACACCAGCTGGCATATTCAGGCCGACAATGAGGCCTGTCACGAGGGCCGACAAATCGGTCACTGTGACCGTTTTCTTCATCAGTTTTTGCCAGATATACTCGCTGAGCACGGCGGCAACCACCGCCACACACAGCACCCAGGCAGCCCGAAGCCCAAAGAGATAGACACCCGCCGCAGTGGTCGGCGCCAACGCAATCAACACGTCCAGCATCAGGGTCTGCGTGTTCTCCCGCGTCAGCAGATGGGGGCCGGTAGAGACGCGCAAGTTCATTGTTTCATCCTCCTTGCTGTGATGATGTCCTTGGCATCCTTAAACGCCGGCGTCAGGTATTGCCTGGCGGGGCATACATAGGAGCAGGAGCCGCACAGGATGCACTCCATCACATGCCACTTGTTCTCCATCGCATCCAGCTTGCCCAATTGATAATTACGTTTCATCTGATAGGGGCTGAGCCACACAGGACAGGCATCAACGCAACGCCCGCAACGGATGCAGTTGGACTCCTCGGGCAGCTGGGCATCCTTTTCATCAAAGATGACCATTCCGTTGTTTGCTTTGGTGAGGCTGGCCTCATCGTTGGGCGCGCATACGCCTGTCATGCTGCCGCCGACGAAAATTTTGCCTGGCTCTTTGGCATAGCCGCCACAGGCTTCTGCAGCATCCTTTAACAAGGTGCCAACACGCAGCAGCAGGTTATCAGGGTTAACCACAGCGCCGGCTACTGTCGTAATGCGGCTGACCAGCGGCTTGCCTTCAATGATGGCATCGGCGATGGCGGCAGCGGTGCTTACATTGAGCACAATCGCCCCAGCATCCATGGGCAGGCCACCAGCGGGCACTTCCCGTCCCAGCACAGCGAAAATCAGCTGCTTTTCACCGCCCTGCGGGTATTTGGTTTTGAGCGCGGCCACATCGACGCCTTCGCGCCCGGCAGCTACACGCGTGATGGCTTCAATCGCTTCGGGTTTGTTATCCTCGATGCAAATAACGCCGCGGGATACGCCCATGCCGCGCATCACCGCGCGCAGGCCGTTCACCACCCGCTCGGGCTGCTCGACCATCAGACGGAAGTCTGCTGTCAGAAACGTCTCACACTCCGCGCCATTGAGCAGCACAGTGTCAATGGTTTTGCCGGCTGGTGGGGACATCTTGATGTGTGTGGGAAAGCATGCGCCGCCCATGCCGCAGATGCCCGC
>CALNAU010000042.1 GCA_937874275.1 uncultured Clostridia bacterium
GCGCGCCGCGCGGTGCAAATTGCGCGCGCGGGAATAGTAGCCCAGCCCCTCCCAGGCCTTGAGCACCTCCTGCTCCTCCGCCCGGGACAAAGCAAAAACATCCGGAAACTGCGCAAGAAAACGCGTATAATACCCTTCCACCGTCTGGGCGCGGGTCTGCTGCAGCATGATTTCCGACAGCCACACGCGGTAAGGGTCGCGCGTGCCGCGAAAGGCCAGGCTGCGCCGGCTTTGGTCGTACCAGCGGAGCAACGCGTGGGTAATCTGCATAACGCCTCCTATGCGGGGTATTATAGCATAATGCGCATCCGGGAAACTGCTGGCCGGGTGGACCAAAAAAGCAAGATTTTCCCATTGCGTGCGATGTACTTTTATACTATGATATCCAGGTAGTGCCTATTAAGCGCATAGAAAGGAAAGCCCCATGAAAAGATTCGTTCTACTTACCCTGGTAGCCGCGCTGCTGCTCTCGCTGGCAGCCCCTGTAACCAGCATGGCCGACAAGGCCAACAACACCTTCATCTACGGCATTGAAGGCGATCCCGGCAACGACATCAACACCATCTCCACCTCAGGCCGTTACGACCTGATGACCGAGCGCATGCTCTACAGCCCGCTGTACAGCTACTACGGCCCGGAGGATATCAGCTATTTCCTGGCCAAGGATGTGCAGGTATCCGAAGACGGTCAGACCATCACGGTCGCCCTGCGCGATGACGTGGTCTGGTCGGACGGCACCCCCTTCACCTCCGCCGACGTGGTGTTCACGTTTGAGCACATCATCAAGGCCCCCCACGCCAATGGCCATGACGGCCTGGTGTTCAACGGCCAGCCCACCGAAGTGACCGCGCCCGACGACTACACCGTGGTCTTCAAGACGCCCATTTTCGTGGCCAGCATGCTGGAGAACCTGAGCAATGAACACTACATCATGCCCAAGCACATCTACGAGGGCGATGAAGCGCTTGACCAGAACGTCAAGAACCAGACCCCCGTGGGCACCGGCCCCTACACCCTGGCCGAGTACAAGGCCGGCCAGTATGTGAAGTTTGCCGCCAACAAGAACTACTTCAAGGGCGAGCCCAAAATTGAGACCGTGTACTTCCAGATTATCGGCGACAAGAACAGCGCCATGTTGGCCCTGAAGACCGGGCAGATCAACGCCCTGGTGCTGAGCAACGACGTGGCGGAAGACTTCAAAAACTCCCCCGTGGACGTCATCGCCTACCCCGAAGACCGCGTGGGCTACGCCTCCTTCATCCTCACCAGCGACAAGGTGAAGGACGTCAACTTCCGCAAGGCCGTGTTCTTCGCGCTGGACCGCCACCAGATGAACCTGGGCGCCTACCTGAGCGAGGAGTTCTTTGTGGACGCCACCTCCTTCCTGCCCTACTCCAACCCCTTCTTCTCGGAGGATCTGGAGGCCTACAACCGCAACCTGGACACCGCCAAGGAATACCTGGCCAAGGCCGAAAACGTGCCCCAGAGCATCACAGTAGCCTACGGCGTGGGCAACGCCCAGCAGGAAATTCAGGCCCTGGTGATTCAGCAGAACCTGAAGGACATCGGCGTGCAGGTGGAAATCGCACCCGTGGACAGCACCGCGCTGTACAACGGCCTGCGTGACGGCACCTCCCCCTACGACATGTTCCTGGGCGGCTACATCATGGGCGTTGACCCCTCGGCCTACGCCACCCTGTTTGTGACCGACGCCGCCGCCAACTACGCCAGCATGAGCGCCCCCGAACTGGACGAGCTGTTCCGCGCCGGCGCGGTGGAGATGGACGAGGCCAAGCGCCGCGACATCTACAACCAGGCCCAGAAAGTGCTGGCCGACCAGGCCGTGCAGTACTCCATCGTCACCAACAGCCGCCTGCTGGGCGTGACCCAGGATGTGGGCGGCATTGATGAGGCGCGCCTCATCCCCATCTACACCTTCAACGACATGTCCGAGCTGTACTTCAAATAATCAACCCCATCGCCGCCCGCCCCGCGCGGGTGGCCGGCGATGACACTCCACCCTTTCGCCGGGAGGGGGCAACCCCTCCCGGCGTGCTGTTCCAAGGAGGTTTCATGCTTCGCTACACCCTGCGGCGTGTTCTTCAGGCAATCCCCATGCTGTTCATCATCGCGGTGCTGTGCTTTGCGCTGATTCAGCTGGCCCCCTACGATGCCATCGACACCCTCACCCAGCCCAACATGTCGCCGGAGGTCATTGAGGCCATCAAGGCGCGCAGCGGGCTGGACAAGCCGGCGCACATCCAGTTTATCAACTGGCTCAAGCGCATGGCAGTGGGCGATTTGGGCTATTCGCTGATCAACCACCAGAGCGTGGCGACCGACCTGCTGGCCCGGCTGCCCAACACCTTGCTGCTGGTGCTGCCCAGCTATATCCTGGCGCTGCTTATTTCGGTGGTTCTGGGGCTGGTGGCTGGCGCCAACCGGGGCCGGCCGATTGACAAAGCCATCGACGCCTTTTGCGCCTTTGGCATGGCCACGCCCACCTTCTGGATTGGCATGCTGCTTATCTATGTGTTCGCCTACCGGCTCAACCTGGTGCCGGTGCTGGGCATGTATACCCTGGGCGCGGAGCGCACGACCTCCGACCTCATCTGGCACATGATTTTACCCTGCACGGTGCTCACGTTTGGCTTTCTGCCGGATATCATCCGCTTCGTGCGCAGCTCCACCATCACCCAGATGAAGGAAGACTATGTGATGGTGCAGCAGGCCTTTGGCGCGCCCAAGGCGCAGATATTGGTGCGGCACGTGATGAAAAACGCGTTGCTGCCCATCATCACGCTGGTGGGCATGTCGCTGCCGATGCTGATTACGGGCGCTTTTATCACGGAGTCCATTTTCTCCTGGCCGGGGGTCGGCACCTACTTTTTGCAAGCCATCAAGGCGTTTGACTACCCGGTCATCATGTCGGTGATGCTGTTTTCCGCGGTGGCTGTCATTGTGGGCAACCTGCTGTCGGACATCACGTATGGCCTGGTCGACCCGCGCATCAAGGCAATGAGGTAACAGATGAGCACAAGACGCATTCGGCAAATACTGGCAGAGTTTTCCCACAACAAGGCCATCCGCTTCGCGGTGTTCTTTCTGGTGTTGATTTCGCTGCTGTCCATTTTCGCCTTCCTCTCCCCCTATGACCCTGACGAAATCAACATCCTCAACAAGCTGCAGGGCCCCACCTGGGCACACCCCTTCGGCACGGACGACCTGGGGCGCGACTACATGACGCGCGTGCTGTACGGCGGGCGCATCTCGCTGGTGGTGGGCGTGGTGGCCATGGGCATCTCGACGCTGATTGGCACCACCGTGGGAGCCGTGGCCGGGTACTTTGGCGGCCTGATTGACAACATCCTCATGCGCATCGTGGACATCATCTCCTCCATCCCGTGGATGATTCTGGTGACCATCGTCAGCATCTACCTAAAGCCCGGCCTGCAGACCATCATTCTAGTCATCGGCCTGTTTACCTGGATGCGCATCGCCCGTCTGGTGCGCGCGGAGACGCTGAGCATCAAGGAGCGCGAGTACGTGCTCTACGCCAAGGCCATTGACCAATCCAACTTCTTCACCATCTTCCGCCATGTGGTGCCGGCGGTGATGCCCACCATCGTGGTGGCCGCCACCACGGGCATCGCCAACGCCATCATGATTGAGTCATCGCTCAGCTTCCTGGGCCTGGGGGTACAGCCCCCCATCTCCTCCTGGGGCAGCATGCTCAACCGCGCGCAATCGGCGCTTGAAAAGGCGCCCTATATGGCCATCATGCCCGGCATCATGATTATTCTGACTGTGTTTTCTTTCAACAAATTGGGCGACCTCATCCGCATCTATGTGGAGCCCAAGGCGCTGGACAGATAGGAGGCAAAGATGAGCAATAAACCCCTCCTTCAGGTCAAGGGCCTGCACACCACCTTCACCGTCCTCAAGCAGCCGCTGCCCGCCGTGCGCGGCGTGGACCTGCGCGTGGACGAGGGCGAAATCCTGGGCATCGTGGGCGAATCGGGCAGCGGCAAGAGCGTAACGATGAAATCCATCATCCGCATGCTGCCCCGCGGCGCCATCGTTACGGCGGACAGCGTATCCTTCCTGGGGGAAGAGTTGCTCAGCAAGACCGAGAGCGAGATGCGCGCCCTGCGCGGCGATGACATCACCATGATATTTCAGGACCCGATGACCAGCCTGAACCCGCTGAAGACCGTGGGCTTTCACATCGCCGAGGTGCTGCAGCGCCACCGCGGCCTGACCGGCCAGGCGGCGCGCGCGGAGGCGCTGGCGCTGCTTGACAAGGTGGGCGTGCCCTCGCCAGAAGAGCGGCTGGACCAATACCCGCACGAGTTCTCCGGCGGCATGCGCCAGCGCGTGCTGATTGCCATGGCGTTGGCCTGCAAGCCCAAGCTGCTCATCGCAGACGAGCCGACCACGGCCCTGGACGTAACCATACAGGCCCAGATATTGGACCTCATCGGCGAGCTGCAAAAGTCCGAAAACATGTCCGTGGTGCTGATCACCCACGACCTGGGCGTGGTAGCCAGCCTGTGCCACCGGGTATGCGTGATGTACGGCGGCATGATCATGGAGGAAGGCAGCCTGGACGACATCTTCTACCGCACCGCGCACCCCTATACCGAGGCGCTGCTGGGCAGCATCCCGGCCCGCGCGCTGGAAAACGGCACACGGCTCATCCCCATCAAGGGCTATGCGCCCTCGCTGCTCAACCTGCCGCCAGGCTGTCCGTTTGCCCCTCGCTGCCCCAAGAAGACGCCTATCTGCGATGACGGCATCCCCGACATGGTGCCCATCGCGCCCGGGCACTGCGTGCGCTGTGTCCTGTACCGGGAGGTGAACCATGGCTGAAGCTCCTTTCATCGAGGTGCGCAACCTCAAGAAGTATTTTCCCGTGCGCGGCAGCTTTGGCCGAAAGAAGCTGGTGCGCGCGGTGGATGACGTTACGCTGACCATCTACCAGGGCGAAACTTTGGGTGTGATTGGCGAATCGGGCTCGGGCAAATCCACGCTGGGCCGCACCATCACCCGACTGTACGAGCCCACCGGTGGCACCATCCTGTTCAAGGGGCAAGATACCGCTAAGTTTGAGGGCAAGGCGCTGGCGGGCTACAAGCGCAGCATGCAGATTGTGTTCCAGGACCCGTATTCCTCCCTCAACCCGGCGATGAACGTATTGCAATTGGTGGCGGAGCCGCTGGACCTGGTGGAGCCCCTGCCCAAGGAGGAGCGCCGTGCGCGGGTGGTGGACATGCTGCGCCAGGTGGGCCTGGATGAGGACACGCTGGAGAAGTATCCCCACGAGTTTTCGGGCGGCCAGTTGCAGCGCGTGGGCATCGCCCGGGCCCTGATTGTGCGGCCGGAGTTCATCCTGTGTGACGAGCCGATTTCGGCGCTGGATGTGTCCATCGGCGCGCAGGTGATTAACCTGTTACAAGACTTGCAGGCGTCCATGGGGTTGACCACGCTGTTTGTGGCGCACGACCTGTCCATGGTGCGTCATATCTCCAACCGCATCGGCGTCATGTACCTGGGGCGGCTGGTAGAGCTGTCGCCCGCGGACGACCTGTACACCCATCCGCAGCACCCCTACAGCCAGGCCCTGCTGTCGGCCATCCCCATTGCCGACCCCAGGAAAGCCCAGCAGCAACAGCGCCTGCGCCTGTCGGGCGACCCGCCCAGCCCCATGCAGCTGATTCCCGGCTGCGCCTTTGCCTCGCGCTGCCCCCTGGCCAGGCCGGTGTGCAGCCAGGTGCGCCCCGTGCTGCAGGACAGCGGCAACGGCCGGCAGGTGGCCTGTTTTGCCGTGACCGGTTGGCCGGATGAGCCTGAGCATTTAGACTAATTTCAGCATAATTTGAACGATAGTCATAATTCTCCTTTCCCTACTATAGTAGTATTGTGATACAATAACGGCAGATTAAATCAATGTTATTGGATGGATACAATATTGCGAAGATGTTTTTGTGCTCGGTCCAGAAACCATAGTCGTTCGTGGTACTACTTTGTTTGAAGTGCAACTTACTATGTGATGAGGGAAATAGCTATTATGAAAAACAAAACTCGTATCCCGAATATTATACTTGCTATTATCATGATAACTTCTCTCCTGTCTGGTTGCGATAGAGTACACTGAAGTTCGCAACTTTGCCCAGGGTGAGGAGGAATGGGCAAG
>CALNAU010000043.1 GCA_937874275.1 uncultured Clostridia bacterium
AAAGGGTGCCTGAGTAGATTATCACATAAAAACTACCCTGTCAAGCGCTTTTTCGAAAGAAAATTAGCAATTTGACACCTTTTCCTCCGCCCGGACAATATGGTCAATCGAAGACCGTTTCCCACGTGTCGGCGTGACTGGCGCGCAGGCATAGGGCAATCTGGTCCGCGGTGGTTTTGGTCTCGGCCAAAGGCGGCAGCGCATCCAGCGGGAAGAACCCGCACGCAATCGTTTCAACATTCGGGCGGAACTGACCGCCAATCAGGCGGCACAGTACAAAGGCTTTTTGGATGGCATACATCGAGATGCCGGTGTTGTGCCGCGCGCGGTCCTGCATGGCGACAAGCCGAAGCGGCTCCACATCATACCCGGCTTCCTCCAGCGTTTCCTTTACCGTGTTTTCCCGGATGCTCAGGTCAAAATCCATCCAGCCGCCGGGCATGGCCCACAGGTCATTGGCCTCCTGCACCAGCAGGACTTTGTCCTCTTGAAACACGGCCGCCCTTGTATCAATCTTCGGCGTTTGGTAGCCTGTCTCGACACAAAGCGATGCCGTCACCTCATCGATTGAGTTGTCGCTGCGGCTGCTCACCATTTCAGCCGCAATCTGCCGCACGCGCTCCCACCGCTCACGGTCGTAGATATTCGGGTCGTACGCCAGGCTGGTCTGTGCCAGCGCCTGCAGCTCCTTGGCCCAAGCCAGCCATGATGGTTCCCTGTCCATGCGCCTTGTCCTCCCCCATTTGTTCAACTATATATACCCACATTGAACCCAATGGGCTAGCGCTTTGGGCGTGACAAAGCAGTCACATATGGCTATAATACCCAGCGGACAATATACAGCACGGAGGGGCACCATGGAGAACATACGAGTAGGCATTATCGGCTGCGGGGGCATCGCCAACAGCAAGCATCTGCCCAACATCAAAAAGCTGGGCGGCGTGGCTGTCGTCGCCTTTTGTGACATCATCGAAGAGCGGGCTGCCAAGGCCGCGGCCAAATTCGGCACCCCGGACGCCAAGGTGTTCAGCGATTACCAGGACCTGCTGAAGCTGGACCTGAACGCCGTATATGTCTGCACCCCAAACCGCAGCCACAGCACCATCACCGTGGATGCCCTGCACGCGGACAAGCATGTAATGTGCGAAAAACCCATGGCCATCAACTATGAGGAAGCCAAGAAAATGTTGGAGGCCGCGCGCCAGACCGGCAAGCTGCTCACCATCGGCTATCAGAGCCGCTTCCGCGCGGATAGCCGTTTTCTGAAGGCCATGTGCGAGGCGGACGAGCTGGGCGACATCTACTTCGCCCGCGCGAACGCCATCCGCCGCCGCGCCGTCCCCACCTGGGGCGTGTTCCTCAATGAGCACGAGCAGGGCGGCGGGCCGTTGATTGATATCGGTACGCACGCGCTGGACCTGACGCTTTGGATGATGGACAACTACAAGCCCAAGTATGTGGTTGGCACCGTATATCACAAGCTGAATGACCAGAAAAATACGGCCAATGCCTGGGGCGACTGGGACCCGGAGAAGTTCACGGTGGAAGACAGCGCCTTTGGCTTCATTGTGATGGAAAACGGCGCGACCATCGAGCTGAATGCCTCCTGGGCGCTCAACACCCTGGAAGTGGAGGAAGCAACCACCACCTTGTCCGGCACCAAAGCCGGGGCCGATATGCATGACGGGCTGCGCATCAACGGCGTCAAGGGCGGCAGGCAGTACGTGATGCGCCCCGACCTGAAGGCAGGCAGCGTCGCCTATTACGAAGGCGACAGCGAAGAGGTTGAAGTGCTGGAGCAAAAGGCGTTCATCCAAGCGGTGCGCGGTGAGGGCAAGCTGACAGTATTGCCAGAGCAGGCTATCGTGGTCACCCGCATCCTGGAAGGTATCTACGAATCCGCCCGCACCGGCAAGCCCTACTCCTTCGACTGAGGTGATGATGATGCCCCAGCCCCGCATTGCCTATCAGCTGTATTCCGCCCGGCAGGAGGCTGCCCGGGATTTGCCTGCCGTGTTGCGCGCCCTTAAAGAGCAAGACTATGATGGTGTTGAGTTCGCAGGATTTCACGGCCACAGCGCGGAGAACATCGCAGGACTGTTGGCCGAAAGCGGCTTAGCCGTCGCCTCCAGCCATGTACCTTTGGCCGAATTGCAGCAGGACGCTCAGGCTGTCATCGCGTTTCATCGGCACATCGGCTGCCCCTATATCGCCATCCCCTACCTGGCGGATGAGGATCGACCCGGCCAGCCGGGGTTTGCCCGCCTGATTGCGCACATCTACCGGCTGGGTCACTTGTGTCGTGAGGCAGGCATACAACTGCTGTACCATAATCACGACTTTGAGTTTGCGCCCGTCAGCGGCATGCATGGGTTGGACTTCCTGTACGATGCCATACCGGCAGACCTGCTGCAGACCGAAATTGATACCTGCTGGGTGCGGTATGCGGGTGTTGACCCCGTAGAATACCTGCGTAAATATGCTGGCCGCGCACCCGTGGTACACATGAAGGACTATGTGGGCCGCAAAGGGGGGACCGACAGCCCCTATCAGTTGATTGGGCAGGAAAGCAAAGCGAAGGCGGAGCAGAGTGCCTTCGCGTTCCGTCCGCTGGGCCGGGGCATTCAGGAACTCCCCGCGTTGGTTCGAGCCGCGGTGGCCGCCGGCAGCAAGTGGCTGGTGGTGGAGCAGGATGATTCACCGGACATGCCCCCGCTTAAAGCCAGCGCCATCAGCATCGCGGAGCTGCGCAAGCACCTGTAATACATCCCATATAAGCAAAACCTGCCGAGCAGTTCGGCAGGTTTTGTTTATCCCTGAGAGCAAGTGATTACAGGATGAATTGTGACGCGATGGAAAAATAGATGAACAAGCTGGCGGCATCCACCAACGTGGTAATCAAGGGCGCCGCGGCCAGCGCCGGGTCCAGTTTGATGCGGCTGGCTAGCAGCGGCAGCACGCAGCCGATGGACTTCGCGATGACCACCGTGGCAAACAAACTGAACGCAATTACGCCTGCCATCGATACACTGGCGCCGTTAAGCAGCAGCAGGCGCACAAAGGTGACCGCGGACAGCACGGCACCGACCAGCAGGCCCACCCTGGCCTCGGTCCACAGCACGCGCGGCAGGTCCCTGAACTTCACCTCGCCCAGCGCCATACCGCGAATCATCAGCGTAGAGGCCTGCTGGCCGCAGTTACCGCCGGTATCCATCAGCATGGGGATGGAGGCGGACAACAGCACCGACACCGCCAACACATTCTCAAACTTGGCGATGATGGCACCGGAAACAATGGAGGTGAACATCAAAATCATCAACCAGGGCAGACGGTTGGTAGCCAGTTTGAGCATTGGGGTCTTGAAATAGGTTTCATCGGCGGGTGCCAGACCGGACATCTTCTCAAAGTCCTCGGTGTTCTCTTCTTCGATGACGTCCATGATATCGTCCGCGGTGATGATGCCCACCATGCGCCCCTCGCCATCCACAACGGGGATGGACATCAGGTGGTACTTACGCACCGTATCCGCCACGACCTCCTGGTCATCTGTGGTCTTCACGTAGATAAGCGCCGGATCGACCAGCCGGGCCAGCGGCACATCGTTGTCTGACACCAGCACCTTGTGCAGCGGCACGGTGGCCGTTAAATGGCGCTGATCATCCACCAGGTACAGGGTATAGACCGACTCCTTATCCACGCCCGTTTCCTTGATGACGCGCAGCGCGTCGCTCACATCCATACCGGGCTTGAACTCGCAGTACTCAATGGTCATCAGCGAGCCGGCCGAGTTCTCCGGGTACTTTAGAAACTGGTTGATGATGGCCCGCGTCTTGGGGTCGGTGTTCTGCAACACGCGCTTGACCGCATTGGCGGGCAGCTCCTCCAGAAAGTCCACCGCGTCATCCAGGAACATCTCGTCAATGAGGGCGGTAATTTCGGCGTCCCCGATGCTGTTGACCAGCGTCTCCCGCTGATCGGCGTCCATATAGCTGAATACATCCGCTGAGGAATCCTTCGGCAGGACGCGGAACAGCAGCAGCAGTTTCTCCGGGTCCAGCTGCTTCATATAGTTGGCAATATCCACGGGGTTCAGCATCATCAGCGCGCCGCGCAGCTGCCCATGCCGCCCTTCTGCCAGAAGGCGGTTCAGTTTTTCCTCAATTCTCTCCCATTCCATACTCATCACCCCTTGCTTTTTGATAGACAAGCACAAAAAAGCACCTCACCGGGAAAGCAAGTGCCAAAGACGTGTACGATGTGAGGTGAGGACGGACTTATGCGGTCAGCGCATCATGGATGCGCCGTGTTCGCGGAACGCCGTCGCTTGCCTGACATCTAACACCGTCATCCATGCTGTGCCACCTCCCTGTTTGTTCAATACGATAATCAGTATATAAGCCAAAGCATGGCCTGTCAACTTACTTTTTCGCCCCTGCTATGGTATACTGACAATAGGTAATTGGGGAGGCAGTATGCGCGTCTGCGGCATTGTAGCCGAGTATGATCCCTTTCATGCGGGGCACCTGTACCACCTGCAAGAGGCCAGACGGCTCTCACAGGCTGATTTTGTGGTATGTGTCATCAGCACGGCGTTCACCCAGCGGGGCACGCCCGCGTTGTTTTCAACCAGAGATCGGGCGCAGATGGCGCTGCAGGCCGGTGCCGATTTGGTGCTGGGCATGCCTGTCAGCTACACGTGCGCCCAGGCCAATCGTTTCGCGCTGGGCGGCGTGGGGATTCTGGATGCGCTAGGGTCTGTCACCCATCTGGCCTTTGGGGTAGAAGGGGAGGTCCTGCCGCTGCTGCAGCGCGCCGCCCACCTGATGGAGGACGCGGACGCCTCGCTGCACAGCTTGCGCGCCGCAGGCCTTGATCAGGGGCTATCCTATGCCCGCGCGCAGGGGGAAGCATTGCGCCACCTGCTGGGGCAGGAGGATGGACAGCACCTTGACCGCCCCAACTTCAACCTGGGCATTAGCTATCTGCTGGCGCTGCGTAGGCTGAAAAGCGGCATGGAGCCGTTGCCCATCGCCCGTCAGGGCGCGTATCACGATACAAGGGTGCAGCCGCTGCCTTCGGCGACGGCCGTGCGGGCCGCACTCCTGCGAGGGGATTGGCAGGCGGTGGCCGCTGCCCTCCCCCCGGCCGTGCTGTCCCTGGTGGAAGACGCTGTATTCAAAGGCAGGCTCTGTCCGCCCGGCGCACTGGACAAACCCCTGCTGGCCCAGTTAACGCGCGGCGGGGATTACGCGGCCATTGCCGAGATGTCCGAGGGGCTGGACCAGCGCATCCTGAAATACGTCCCCCTGGCCGATAGCCGGGAGGCGTTGATTGCCCTGGTCAAGACCAAGCGCTACCCCTATGCACGCATCTCCCGCGCGTTAGGCGGCATCCTGCTGGGGTTGGACAAGCAGCCGCTGCGCCGTCCCCAATATGCGAGGCTGCTGGGCATGCGCCGCGAGGCCGCGCTACTGCTGCGCGCGATCGGAGAAGGTGGATTCTCGCTCATCAGCCGCCCGGCCAGGGCAGACCTGCCGGGTTTGGAGCTGGACATGCGGGCAGAATCATTCTGGCACATTGGCGCGGGCTTGCCCGCCGCCCAGGCATATCAACAAAAGATGATCAAACGATAGGATTAACGAAAGGGGAGACACCTCATGAGAAGCATTCAGGCCGCTCAAATCACCCAGGCTGTCGCCGACCTGTTTCTGGAGTGCAGCTACTGCATCGGAGACGACGTGCGCCAGGCCATTGATGACGCCATCAAAACAGAGCCGTCGCCCATTGGCCGCAACACCCTGCAGCAGATCAGCGACAACTACACCATCTCCGCCAATGAGCGGGTGGCCATCTGCCAGGATACGGGCATGTCCGTGGTATTCGCCGAGGTGGGGCAGGACCTGCACATCGAAAACGGCGACTTTGAGGAGGCCATCCAGCAGGGTGTGCGCGAGGCATACCTGCAGGGGTACCTGCGCAAGTCCATCGTGGCGGAGCCTCTGTTTGAGCGCAAAAACACCAAGGATAACACCCCCGCCATCATCCATACCCGCATCGTGCCGGGCGACCGGCTCAAGCTGATGGCTGTGGCCAAGGGCTTTGGCAGCGAGAACATGAGCGCGCTGAAGATGCTGGTGCCCGCTGATGGCATCGAGGGCGTCAAGCGCTTCATCCTGGAGACGGTGGAAAAGGCCGGCCCCAACCCCTGCCCGCCCATCGTGATTGGCGTGGGCATTGGGGGCACCTTTGAAAAGGCGGCCATCATGGCCAAGCAGGGCACGGCGCTGCCGCTGGACCACAGCAACGCGGACCCGCGCTATAAACAACTGGAAGATGACCTGCTGCGCGAGGTCAACGCCCTGGGCGTAGGCCCCGGCGGCACCGGCGGACGCACCACGGCGCTGAAGGTACACATCCTCTATGCGCCCACCCACATCGCGGGCTTGCCTGTGGCCGTCAACATCTGCTGCCACGCTGCGCGCCACGCATCCCAAGTGCTGTAGGAGGAACGAGATATGAGCACCATTCACCTCACCCTGCCGTTGGACGAGAAAACCGCACGCAGCCTGCGCGCGGGCGACGCGGTCAGCCTGTCGGGCGCCATCTACACCGGACGCGATGCCGCGCACAAGCGCCTGATTGAGCTGATTGACAAGGGCGATCCCCTTCCCATCCCGCTGGACGGCGAAACCATCTATTACGTAGGCCCAGCCCCCGCCAGCCCCGGTCACGCGGTTGGCTCCGCCGGCCCTACGACCAGCTACCGCATGGACCCCTACACCCCCAAACTGCTTGCCCTTGGTCTGCGCGGCATGATTGGCAAGGGGCTGCGCGGCCCTGCCGTGGTGGAGGCCATGAAGGAGCACGGCGCGGTGTACTTTGGCGCGGTGGGCGGCGCCGCCGCGCTGATTGCCCGCAGCATTCAGGAAAGCACCGTCATCGCCTACCCGGATTTGGGGGCGGAGGCCATTCATCGCTTTGTCATCAAGGATTTTCCGGCCATCGTGGTCATCGACAGCCTGGGCAACAACCTGTACGAAACAGGGCCCAAACTATACAAAGAAGCCGGGTTGTGATAGGATACTTGCCTACACCTGAAAGGGGAGGGGAGGCCTTCTGCGTACCTGGCTAAAGCAAATCACGGCGCTGCTGTTGCTGCTGCCGCTGCTTTGCTGTGCCCTGCCCGCCATGGCCACGCAGGAGTACGACCCGGAGCACCCGGAAAACCTGCGCGCCAATCAGATAACCGGGCAAAGCGCCGTGGTCATCGAGGCAGAAACCGGCGAGGCCGTATTTGAGAAAAACGCGGACGACCTGCGCTACCCGGCCTCCACCACCAAGATATTAACTGTATTGCTGGGCATCACCATGGGCAACCCGGATGATCTGGTTACCGTCAGCGAGAGCGCCGTGCAGGTGCCAGAGGGCAGCAGCCTGATTGGCCTGGTAGCCGGCGAACAGCTGCGCCTGGATGACCTTCTGCGGGCCACCATGGTATTTTCCGGCAACGAAGGCGCCAATGTGATTGCCGAGCACATCTCAGGCTCGCAGGAGGCCTTCGTCGCCCTGATGAACGAAACCGCCCAGCGCATCGGCACCACGCAGACGCACTTTGCCAACGCCCACGGCTATCATGACGAAAACCATTACACCACCGCGCGGGACATGGCGCTGATTGCCCAAACCGCCATGCAGAACCAAACCTTCCGCGAAATTGCGGCCACCACCAGCTATACGCTGGAGCGCAACGAGTGGCGCGGCGCGCTGCGCGGCACGGCCGACAGCGCTTTTTTGCTGACCAGCACCACCCGCGAACAGGACAAGTATTACTACCCCTTCGCCACCGGCATCAAGACCGGTTTTACCGACCCGGCCGGGTACTGCTTTGTGGGCGCGGCCGAGAAGGACGGCATCCAGCTGATTTCCGTGATGCTCAAGGGCAGCGCCATCGGGCGCTGGACGGACACCAAGCGCCTGATGGAATACGGCTTTAAACAGTACATCACCACCAGCATTGAGGAGCTGTTTCGCAACAACCCCAAGGTCATCGAAATATCCAGCTACGCGGTGGAAGACGAGGACATGGGCCGCCTGGAGCTGGCCTTGCGCAAGGTGGAGCCCCAGGCGGATGACCGGCTAATTGGCTTTGCCGGGCAGACGGACGAGTGGACGCGCATCTACAACACGCGCACCAGCATCGCCTTTGACCGCACGCTGGAGGCCCCCGTGGAAGCGGGCGAGGTGATGGGCACCATGACCTACACCCCCGAGGGCGGTGACGGTCAGCCGGTGGAGTACCAGCTGATTGCCAAGCGCAGCATCCAAAGGCGCCCGGCCATTGCCCCCACGCTGGACGAAATACGCATCTATACCGAGAACGACCCCAATCCCTTCCCCCGCTTCTCCATCGAATTCCTGGCGCTGGTGCTGCTGCCCATCGTGGCGGTCGTCGGGCTGAGCCAACTGTTCTACAAGCTGTTCACCCGCAAGAAAAAGCCGAAGATCAAGCGGCGCACTACATACAAAACCAGATACTACCGCTGACATCAATACACAAACAGCGCCGGTGCGACTGCCGCATCGGCGCTGTATTTGTGCGTCTCCCTAATTTGTAACCGTCAGGCTCCTGGTGACGCGCATGGCGGCATCAATCAACTCCAGCGCGCGGGTCATCGCTTCGCGCTGGCTGCGGCTCATGTCCTGGGGGGCTGGCTGGTTGCTGGGCAGCACGGCGAACCGCACCTTGCTGCCCTCATTCCATTTGCGCACATAGGTGGGGGTATAGGTCAGGTCGCGCAGCTGCATGCCGCTGCCATCAGGCCGTATGAGCATATCCAGCTGAAGCACCAGGCCAGCCAGGTTGTCCCGCTTGTTGCGCTCCTCCGTCAGCAGGGTGCCCATGGAATAGCCTATCAGCACATCCCGCGGCTCATTGTCCGCCTGGTTCAGCTGGTACACCTCCACCTCCTGCACCCGCTCCCCGCCATAGCCCAAAATGATATCGGCCCCCTCCTGCGCCAGGCGGTGGGCCAGCGTCTGCTGGGCCGGGGTGGGCGATTGCGCGCGGCCAATATCCCAATCCAGCGAAACAATCACCAGGTCATACTGCCGCTTGAGGGTGCTAATCTCCCGCCCCAGGGCATCCGGGTCCCAGGGATGGATCAAAGCGGCGCGCTGTTCCGCCGTGGTAGCCTTTTCCCCCGCGTTGCTCAGGCGGCTGCCGGCATGCAGCCACGCCAGCGACAGCCCGTTCACCCGGCGAAACGCCGTTCGCGTCTCCCCAAAGCCGATGGGCGTGATAAAGCGCTGCTCCATCTGTGCCGCCGTGGCCGCAGCCTGCTCCACACCCCGGTCAAACAGGCGCTCGGTCGTCACCACAAGCGCGTTGAGGCCCAGCGCGTCCAGCTGATTCAGCACGGTATCGGGCACCAGCAAATCGGTCCCCGCCTCACCCGGCGGCACGAACAGCTGGTCAAAACCGGCGATGTTGATGTCCCCGTGGAAGGCGGATTGAATGGGGGCCAGAATTTCCTGCGGCGTAGATTGATAGCTGTCCGATGCCTGCACATCACTGTCAAAGTGCAGCAGCCCGCCGATGGACATGGTAAGCCCGATGGGCGGTGCCGGCGTGGCCTCAGCCTCCTCCTGCCGAGCAAGGGCAGCCGGTGGCAGGGCCGTGGGGGCGTCCTGCTGGTCATCCGCCGCGGGCGGCAATAGCACCCGTCCCACGGTCTCCGCTATCTCATCCAGCCCCATGGCGGCAGCGGGGCTATCCCGCCCAACTTCGCGCAAAAAAAACACCGTGCCGATGACTGCCGCAATCGTCAGCAGCAGCACCAGCACGGAACCAATTGACAGCCTGCGCCTCCGCCTGCGCACTGTAGATGCCCCCTTATCCGCGGTTCTTATCGTAGATGATGCGCAGGCCCTTGAGCGTCAGCAGACCGTCCAGGTGGTCGATGGCCTGGGTGCGCGTGGCAATCAGCCGCGACAGCCCGCCGGTGGCTACCACCTGGGTGTTGGGCTCGTTCATCTCGGCCTTCATGCGCTCCACAATGTAGTTCACCTGGCCCACATAGCCGTACAACACGCCGGCCTGCAGGTTGCTGACGGTGGTTTTGGCAATCACGCTGTCCGGCATCACCAGCTCAAAATGAGGCAGCTTGGAGGTGCCGCTGACCAGCGCTTCACTGGCCAACTTCATGCCCGGGCAGATGCAGCCGCCCAGGAAACAGCCCTTGGCATCCACCACGCCAAAGGATGTGGCGGTGCCAAAGTCGATGAAGATGCACGGCGTACCGTAGTGCGTGTAGGCTGCCACCGCATTGCAGATGCGGTCGCTACCCAGGTCGCGCGGGTTCTCGTAGAGGATGTTGATGCCCGTCTTGATGCCCGGCCCCACAAACAGCGGCTCGTGGCCAAAGTAGTCACGGCACATGTGGTCGATGGTAAAGTTGATGGTGGGTACGACGGATGATACCATCACGCCTTCCACCATGGATGGGCTGTGCCCCGCATGGCGGAACATGCCGTCCAGAATGGTGCCGTACTCATCGGACGAATAGTTGCGGTTGGTGGACACACGCCAGTAGTGCGCCATATCCGCCCCGTTGTATAATGCCACCTTGATGCTGGAGTTGCCGATATCCATGACCAGAAGCATAGCGTGTCTCCTCAGGTTTTCTGTATGGTCTTCCTCAGCGCGAATTCGATGGGCGGCACCAGCAGGCCCGATACCAGCGCCTCCATAGAGCCGGCGATGACGCCCGTGCCGATGATGAGGGAGATGACGGCGGCGCTGTCCAGCCCCGCCAGCTGATAAAACAGCAGCATCAGCCCCAGGTAAAACACCGTGTTGGTGAGCGAGCCCGCGGCACCCGCGGCGGCGGCCGCGAAGCGCTCCGCCTTGCCCGCCTTCAGGCGGTGATACACCAGATGCGAAGCCAGGGGCACCAGCAGCCGGGGCACGATGCACATGGCAATCGCCATCGCGGGGCTTGCCCCCAGCAGGTTCCCGGCCAGGGAGCTGGGCGCGGTCAGCAGCTTGAATGTGCTGATGCCGCCAAAGGCCAGCCCCAGCAGCAGCCCGGTATTGAGCCCCAACACCAGCGTGCCGATGATGACCGGCAGCGCCAGAATGGTTACATAGATGAACCCCAGGGGAATCAGCCCCAGCGGCGTCAGCCCCAGCAAAAAGATAAGCGCCACCAGGAGCGCTGTCAGAGTAAACCGTGTCGTCTTGTTCATGTTTTCCTCCGTTCAAGTTCGTAACGATACCTGACGAAATAGGTTCCAACCACCATGCTGTCCGACCCGGACGGTATCGGCAGAAGCATTATAGCAAAGAAAGCAAAGCGCTGTAAAGCAAACCGGGGTTTTTAGGGGTTTTCGCGCTGGGCGGCATGCTCCTCCCACTGCTTTTGTGCCTCCTGGGCATCCAGCAGCGTCAGCACCACCCGGTTGGGCAGGCAGATGATCATGTTCATCAGCACGCGGTTCTCCCGGTTGTCCAAAGTAACCTTGCCCTGGTGCACACAATCCTGGTTATCACAGTTGGAGGCGTGCATCACGATGCTGTCCCGGGTGAAGGCGACCACATTGCGCTTGCCATCCGGCTGTGTCAATTCCAGCTGATTTTCCTCCAGCAGGGGGATGGGGTCGTAAACCAACTGGTCAATCTGCACGCTCAAATACGCCTCCGCAGGCGGCAAAGTGGCCGCAGCGCCGGGCGTTTCACTGGCCCACGCCTGCTCCGTTGCAGCGGGCGTCGCGGTGACCTCAACAACAGGGGTATCGGTTGCATTCGCACCATTTGTCGTTGAGGGGGACGTCGTCGCGGTGGGCAGCTGCCCGCCGGGCGTATGCCTGCCACCGCTCAGTTGCCCGGACAGCAACAGCAGTCCCCCGGCCAAGGCCACCACCAACACGATAATCAAGAAATCTTTACGTTTCAAACAGGGCGTTCCTCCAGCGTGTATTGATGTCATTATAGCACAAGGGGGCTGCCACAAGGCAGCCCCCGGGCGTCTTTGGGATTATTTGGCCGGGATGAAGTCGGGCATTTCACCTGTGGAGACATAGATGCCCGAGATATAGCCAATACCACACGCATCTGCGTCGGCGTTGGATCCTAGACGATTTGTACCGTGTACACCGCCAGTCACCTCACCCGCCGCAAATAGGCCGGGAATGACCTGGCCGTAGATATCGTATACCTTCGTTGTATTGTCGATAACCAGTCCACCCATGGTGTGATGCACAGAGGGGAACTGCGCCAGTGCATAGTAAGGGCCCTCGGTCATTTTAACCATGGTCGCCGCCATCACTTTGCCGAACTGCTCATCAGTGCCATTGTCGATAAAGCTGTTATGCTTCTCAATGGTAGCCTTGAGATTCTCTGCGCTCACCTGCGGATATTGGCCCTTAATGGCATATTCGTTCATTTTTTGCGCTAACTCTTCAATGGTGTCGCCCTTAAGCACACGACCAGTGGAAAGGCCCAGCTCCAATTCCTCATCTTTTGCAAAGGATATGATGTCGCGTGTGAAGACAGAATATGTGGAGATAAAACCGCTGTTGACCGCCGCGTTGGCGCAGACGTCACGGCGTTCACCTTCGTTGACATAACGATTGCCCTGATAGTCAACATAGACGATACCAAACGAAGGGCCAGTGAACGGCCACACAGCATAGCCATCTAGTACGCCATCCTCGGGATTGGCGAAGGGATAACGCTGGATATTGCTCATCTGGGTAGTATTGGCACCAATGGCCTGAGCCAGATAAATGCCCTCACCAGTAGATGCCGCCTTGATATTGGTGGTGGGAATCTCTGCGGTCAGGTAAGGCACCTGGGTCTCGCGCATCTCAACATTGGCACCAAATCCGCCCGTCGCCAGGATAACGCCCTTGGTAGCCTGAATGGTCTTGTAGCCATCGGCGGTAGCCACTCGAATGCCTACGACTTTGTTCTGGTCATCTCGGGTGCGGTAAATCTCAACCATTTTGGTTTCCAACTGGATGTTGGCCTTGGTGTTCTTCAACATTTCAAGCTGCAAATTGGTAATATCACTACCAACCTGATTCTCTGTTACATAGGTACGGTAGCCATAGTGGCCGCCCGGACGGGCCAGCACATCACGAATTTTGAGACCGTTATCCAACAGCAAGTTGAAATAGACGGGTGATGAATACACCATGTTCTCCACCAGAGGGAGCTTGCTCATGTTATCGCCGCCCTTGATGGTATCTTCAATATGCTTTTCCGCAGTGTCCGGCTCCAGATTAAACTTTTCCTGCAACTCTTTGGCACGGTTAGAGGTATAGGACGCATACTGGCCACCGTTGATTGCACTATTACCGCCGGTGGTGGACAGCTTTTCCACCAACACGGTATTGGCCCCTTGCTCCACCGCTGCATAAGCAGCGGCCAGGCCTGCAAAGCCACCGCCAACAACAATCACGTCATAGGTCTCATCCCACTGCTCAGGCACCTCAAAGGAGCCCATCACTGGATAATAGTCGACAGCCGCCTCAGGCACCTTCTCAACAGGCTTGGAGAATTTGTCCATATCCGCACCAGCTTCTTCCAGCGCCTGTCGCACGCCCTCAATGATGCCTTCAGACGTACGCGTAGCGCCAGCCAATGTATCTACGCCTACCGTCTGATTCTCAACAATCGCGGTAGGTATTTTCTCCAGTGCTGGCCAACCGGGCGCAGTTTCCACATGCTCGGTTACTTTTACCGTTTCAATCTTCTCCTCGGTGACAGTAACTTCCACTGTCAGACCCTCATACATGCCTTTTACGGTTTTGGTATAGATGCCCGGTTTCATGCCTTCAGCCGAAACCACAGACATCATGCCCAGCAGCATCACAGCTGCCACCAGGAGAGATACGAGTTTCCTAACCATCCAGTAATACCCCCGCCTTCATAATATGGTAACGGTCTCCCGTTCCGTCATCACTATATCATGCCATCCATTCACTTTCAAGGCCGATTAATGCCATATTATGATATTAATTTAACTATTATTTCCTCTAAACAAGACCACGCAGATGCATGCGCTGCTGCATCTGCGTGGTATAGATATTGTGCTCGTCTTACAAGGCAGACTTAGTGTGGCAATAAAGCTTATACCGGCATCACACCGGTTGCCTTGTCGTAGGTGGTCGGGTCGGCCTTGAGCTGGGCCGCCTGCCGCGTCTGGAAGTATTTGGTGGCTACCTGCGGGAACAGGGCATAGCTCAGCACGTCCTCGTCCTGTTGGCTGTACTGGGCAATCTCCTTGCGGTAGTTGTCCAGCTCCGGCGCGATGTCATCCGCAGGGCGGTGATTGATGACCGGCTCATCGCCCAGGATTTTGCGGCGCACCTCCTCATTGAAGGGCGCGGGCAGGCGGCCGTACTCGCCGCGCAGCAGGGCTTTGGACTCGTTGGGCACCATCTTGTAGCGCTCGCCGGCAATCACGTTCATGACGGCCTGGGTGCCCACAATCTGGCTGGTGGGCGTCACCAGCGGCGGCAGGCCAAAGTCTTCCCTTACGCGCGGAATCTCGGCCAGCACCTCGTAGTACTTGTCCATCTTGCCGGCCTGCTTCAGCTGGCCGATGAGGTTGGACAGCATGCCGCCCGGCACCTGATAGCGCAGTGTGTTCACATCCACCGACAGCACACGCTCGGGGTCGCGCCAGCCATCCTTGTTAAGGCGCTCGGCCACGCCGCGGAAGTGCTCGGCAATCTGGCTCAACAGCTCCAGGTCCAGCCCGGTATCATATTCTGTGCCGGCCAGGGTAGCCACCAGCGCCTCAGTGGCGGGCTGCGCCGTGCCGCTGCCCAGCGGAGAAAGGGCAGTATCTACAATGTCGCAACCGGCTTCAATGGCCTTCAGGTAGGTCATGTCCCCCGTGCCGGTGGTGTTGTGGGTGTGCAACACGATGGGCAGCTTTGTGTTGGCCTTCAGCTTTTTCACCAGCGAGTAGGCCGCGTAAGGCAGCAGCAGGTTGGCCATATCCTTGATGCAGATGATGTCAGCCCCCATGGCTTCAATATCCTGCGCCAGCTTGACGAAATATTCCTCCGTGTGCACGCGGGAGATGGTGTAACTCATCGCCACCTCGGCGATGCCGCCGTACTGCTTGGTGGCCTTGACGGCAGCCTCCATGTTGCGCAAATCGTTAAGCGCGTCAAAGGTGCGGATGATGTCGATGCCATTGTCGATGGACTTCTTGACGAAATAATCCACCACATCATCGGCGTAGTGCTTGTAGCCCAGGATGTTCTGCCCGCGCAGCAGCATTTGCAGCTTGGTGTTGGGCAACGCCCGGCGTAGTTGCCGCAGCCTGTCCCACGGATCCTCGTTGAGGAAGCGCAGGCTGGCGTCAAAGGTGGCGCCGCCCCACATCTCCAATGAGTAATAGCCCACCTTGTCCAGCAGCGGGCAAACGGGCAGCATTTCATCCAGGCGCATGCGGGTGGCCGCCTGGCTTTGATGCGCGTCGCGCAAAATGGTATCGGTTATCCTGACTTTAGGCATACACTGCCCTCCTCTAATCTGTCAACAGGGGACATGGTCGGGCCGCTGCACGTAGCGCAAGCCCTATGAGATGTTATTGCAGCGTCATCAGCACATCGCCGGCGTTAACCGTGGCGCCCTTTTGCACCACGACCTGCGCGATGGTGCCATCCTTGGGCGCCATGATTTCGTTTTCCATCTTCATAGCCTCCAGGATGCACAGCACGGCGCCCTTTTGCACGGCGTCACCGGCCTTCACCCGAATATCCAGGATGGTGCCGGGCATGGGGCTGTTGATGGGCTCGCCGACGACGGCAGGGGCAGCGGGCGCGGCAGGCGCGACAGGCGCTGGCGGCGCTACGGGCGCAGCAGGCGCCGGGGCGGCCGCCGGGGCCACGGGTGCAGGGGGCGTGATGGGCGCGGGCATGGCCACAGGTGCCGCGGCAACGGCGCCGGTCTCCTCCACCTCTACCTGATAGCTGACACCATTCACTTTTACATTAAATGTACGCATGGTAACTCTCCCTTCAAATTCTCAAGAAACAATCAAAAACGAAATAACGGCCTATCACGCGCGCCGTATGCGGCGCACCACAAACCCCGTCGGGTCAATCGACTTGCCTTCTTCCGCCAACACACAGGTGACGGCTGCCATGATGGCGGCGAGCACCGCGCCCTCCGGCGCGATGTCCGGCTCCGGCTGAACCAGCGAGGCAGGTGCTGTATGCGCAGCGGCCGGTTCCGCAGCCACAGCAGGGTTTGCTTCATTGCGTTTGGTGCTTTTCACATTCCTGATAATGATATACAGCAGCACCAACACCACCACAGCCAGCGCGGGCATCAGAAGACGTTCCATGGTTGCATTCATCGCAAGCCCTCCCTTCAACCCTTGGCCCAAAGCAGTTCCAATGCGGCAATGATGTGCTTGCGAGTTTCCGCAGGATCAATCACGTTGTCCACCAGGCCGGCCTTGGCGGCGGCAAAAGCGTCAGCCGTTTCGGATGCCTCCCGCACCAGCGTGGCACGGTCCTGCTGCTGAAGGCGCTCGGCCTCCAACGTTTGCACAGTAGCCTCTGCTGTCAGCGGGGCGATGTAAGCCCCCGGCCAGGCAAAGCTGATATCAGCCATGCCCTTGCCGGCGAAGGCCACATAGGCAGGACCCACGGCGTTGCCGGTCATCACCGCCACCTTGGGCGATAGGGTGCGCGCGTAAGCCATCAGCATCCGGGTGGAGGCCGTCATCAGCCAGGCCTGCCCCTCCGGGCCGGGCAGCGCCAAGCCCTCGCTGTCCACCAATGTGATGACAGGCAGGTTGTAGTCGCTGCACAGCTGCACCAATTTGGCCACCTTATCGCAGCTGAAGACATCCAGTCGCCCGCCTTCTGCCCCGGCGCAGCTCACGATGCCGCAGGCATAGCCGCCCACGCGCGCCAGGTAGGTGCGGCAGGCATTGCCCCAGTTGGCATACAGTTCCACGGAGGTGCCGGCGTCGGCGATGTCGCGCGCCAGCTCCCCGCTGTCGGCCGATATCAGGCGGTTGAGGTCATCGCCCGCCAGCAGCGGCACACGCTCGCCCATCGTGGTGGGCAGCAGGTCGACCAAGGCACGCACCAGTGCCAATCCCTGTGCTTCACTGTCTGCCCGCAGGGCGACGACACCCTTTGTGGCCAGGGCCTCTGCCCCGCCCAGCTGGGCGTCGGTCAGCTTGTCGCCATGCACGGCGCGCATCACGCTGGGGGCAAAGGGCGCAACCAGGCTGCCGCCATCCACCGCGATGGCAATATCGGCCACCTGCACAAAGTGAGCGGCGATGCCCACGGCCTCCCCTGCCAACAGCGTTATCACAGGGCAGGTGCCCCGCAGCCCAGCCAGCTCACCCAGCACCTGGGCATAGGCGGCCAACAACTCAGCCCCCTCCTGCACCAACATGCCCTTGCTGTCCGGCATCAGAATCACGGGCGCGCCGCTGGTCTGCGCCAGGGTCAGCGTTTTGCTGATTTTTCGCGCCTGGGCAAGGGAGATGGCACCGCCCTGCTGCGTGACATCCTGGGCAATCACATAGGCCGGGCGGCTGTTGATGAGCCCGTAGCCGGTCACCACATGCCCCTGAGTGGCATAGGCCTCCATCTCCACAAAGGTACCGGCGTCCAGCAGCTGGCTCACGCGGTCGCGGGCGGTGAGCTTGCCGGCCGCGCGGTGGGCTGCCACGGCGGCCTCGTCCCCTTGGCGCAGGGCTGCCTGCTGTTCGCTTAGTTTTTGCATGCGCTGTGCATGGTCCATGGGTTCCTCCTGTCAGACATGCCGCGCCGCCAACGGCGCGGTACAGTCAAAATCTTCCAAACTTTGCCAAATACCCCATTCGACAGAGAAAAGTCAAATTCCTACATCGAAAAAAGTTTTTTCTATGCTTTTAAAGCGTCTTCCGTCAACAACTGCTTCAACCGCAGCGAGGCGGCGTAAACAGCGTTCTTGCGCTCGCCGCGGGTAGTCAACGCGGTCATCGCCTCCTGCAGGCTAAGCCCTGACAGGCACAGGTCCAGCAACTGCGCCTCCAGCCCGACGGCCGCCACGGCAGCCTCCTGTGGCCGCGCGGTGCCCCTCAAATCGAGCACCATCACATATTCACCCTTCTCTGCCTTGTCGTTGGCCAGAAAATCCGCCAGCACGACCGTTACCGGGCCGCGCAATGTCTTTTCGTGCAGCTTGGTCAAATCACAGCTCAGCGATACCGGCACATCGCCCAGGCTGTCCAGCACGGCTTGCAGCAGCACGCCGGTGCGTCGGGGCGATTCGTACAGGATGGCCGCCTCATCCCGCCCCGCGAGCGCTGCCAGATAGGCCCGCAGCGCCTTCTTCTCCCTGGGCGGGAAACCGTAGAAGGCAAACTGCCCAACCACAAAGCCGCTGACGCTCAACGCGGCGACAGCGGCTGATGGCCCGGGCACGGCCAGAATTTCGATGCCCGCCTGCACCGCCTCCCGCACCAAAATGGCGCCGGGGTCGGACACGGCGGGCGTTCCCGCATCGGTCACAAGCGCGACGCTGATGCCTTCCTCCACCATGCGGCGCACAATGGCGGCGGATTTTCCCTGCTCGTTATGCTCGTGCAGGCTGGTCATCGCGGTGCGGATGTCAAAGTGGGTCAGCAGCTTCATGGTGTGGCGCGTATCCTCGGCCGCAATCAGGTCTACCCCGCGCAGGGTCTCCACCGCCCGCGGGCTCATGTCTCCCAGGTTGCCAATGGGCGTGGCCACAACATACAGCATGGTGTCTCCTCCTATAATTTCTCCACCGCGCGCAGGATGGCGCTGCGGGCGCGCGTGTTGCCGTCGGTCTCCGCGCGGCCGGGCTTGACCGCGCCGCCCGACAGTACCCGCGCGATGGGCTGCTTGCCGCAGGTGCACACAGGCGCCTTGGGCGGGCACACGCAGGGGTGTTGCATGGCTTGGAAGGCACGCTTCACAATGCGGTCTTCGATGGAATGAAATGTAATCACACACAGCCTGCCGCCGGGCTTGAGCAGCGATACCCAGTCCGTCAGCGCCTGGCGCAGGGGCGCCAGCTCGTCGTTGACGGCGATGCGCACCGCCTGGAAGGTGCGCCGCGCAGGGTGCCCCTGGTCGCGCTGGCGCACGGCTTTAGGGATGGCACGGTCCACCAGGCGCACCAGGTCGCCCGTGGTGGCCAGCGGCGCTTGCGCACGGGTTTCAATCAGCAGCTTGGCAATGCGGGCAGCCCACCGCTCGTCCGCGTAGTCGTACAGGGTTTGGGCAAACGCCCTTTCCTCCACCTGGGCCAGCCATTGGGCGGCGGTCATCCCCTGGGTAGGGTCCATGCGCATGTCCAGCGGCGCTTCCTCATGATAGCTGAAGCCGCGCTCCGGCGTGTCCAATTGGTGGGAGGATACCCCCAGGTCCAGCAATCCGCCATCCAGCGTGATGCCCGCCAATAGCTCCTTCACGTCGTGAAAGTTGCCGTGTATGGGGTGAAAGCCGGGCTCTCCGGCCAGCCTCTCCCCCGCCGCGTGCAGGGCGGCAGGGTCCCGGTCGATACCGTAGAGTGTGCCGCCCGGCTGGGCAGCCCGCAGGATGAGCGCCGCGTGCCCGCCCCCGCCCAACGTGCCATCGGCATAGGTGCCGCCGGGCTTTACCTGCAGGGCTTCAAGTACCTCAACCGGCATCACCGGGATATGGGCAAATGCCCCTTGTTGCATCATGTCAGCCACGCAGGTCTTCCAATCGTTTATCCAGCGTCAGCAGCATGGCGCGGTTGTCCTCCAGCTTCTGCCGCTCCTGCGCCACCAGCGCCTCAGGCGCCTTGGCCAGGAAGCCCTGGTTATTCAGTTTGCCCTCAGAACGGGCGATTTCGCCCATGATGCCATCGCGCTCCTTTTGCAAACGCTGGGCCTCCTTCTTGAGATCCACCAGGTCGCCCAGCGGGATCAGCACCTCGGCCGCCGGGCTCACGGCGGACACGTTTTTTTCAGCAATGCTGTCATCAGCGCCCAGCAGCGTCAGCTCCGACGCCGACGCCAGCCGCAGGAAGTGCGGCTCCGCCGCGCGCAGGATATCCGCCCAGCCTTCCTGGGGGCGCAGCATCAGCCGCGCCCGATGACCGGGCTGCACCTTAAGGTCTGCCCGCAGGTTGCGCACCGCGCGGATGATGTCCATCACGCCCTGCATTTGCCGCTCCTCCTCGGGGAACAGCAGTGCCTCATCATACACAGGCCAGTCGGACAGCATGCAGGAGTCCTGTTCCTTGCCCGGCAGGAAGCGGTACACTTCCTCCGTCAGGAAGGGCATGAAGGGGTGCAGCATCTTCAGCAGCACGGCCAGCACATGCTGAAGTACGGCGCGCACGGCGGTCTTGCGCTCCTCATCCTCGCCAAACAGGTCGGCCTTGGCCAGCTCAATGTACCAGTCGCAGAACTCGCCCCAGGCAAAGTCGTACACCTTTTGCGCGGCCAGGCCATGCTCGCAATGCTCAAAGTGTTCGCCCACCTCGCGCGCGGCCTGGGTGGCGCGGGTCAGGATCCACTTGTCCGCCTGCCCCAGGTTTTTGCCGGTCAGGCTTTCCTCGCCGTCCAGGTTCATCAGCACAAAGCGCGCGGCGTTCCACACCTTGTTGGCAAAGTTGCGCGCGGCCTCGGCCCGCTCCTGCGAGAAGCGGGTATCCCCGCCCGGGCTGATGCCCTGGCACAGCGAGAAGCGCAGCGCGTCCGCGCCGTAGGTGTCGATTACCTCCAGCGGGTCAATGCCGTTGCCCAGAGACTTTGACATCTTGCGGCCCTGGGCGTCGCGCACCAGGCCATGAATCAGCACCGTGTCAAAGGGCGTCTGGCCGGTGTGTTCAATGCCGCTGAATATCATCCGTGCCACCCAGAAGAAGATGATGTCGTACCCCGTCACCAGCGTGGAGGTGGGATAGAAGTACTTGAAGTCCTCCGTCTCCTCCGGCCAGCCCAACGTGGAGAACGGCCACAGCGCCGAGGAGAACCAGGTATCCAGCACATCCTCATCCTGCACCAGGCGGTCGCTGCGGCAATCCGGGCAGATGTCCGGATCCTGCCTGCTGACAATGGTCTTGCCGCAGCTCTGGCAGTACCAGGCGGGGATACGGTGCCCCCACCACAGCTGGCGGCTGATGCACCAATCGCGGATGTTCTCCATCCAGTTGAAGTAAATCTTGGCAAACCGGTCCGGGATGAAGCGGGTGCTGCCGTCCCGCACGGCCTGGATGGCGGGCTTGGCCAGCGGCTCCATCTTCACAAACCACTGCCTGCTAATCAACGGGTCCACCGTGGTGTGACAGCGGTAGCAGGTGCCCACGCTGTGGGTATAGGGCTCCACCTTCACCAGGTAGCCCTGCGCCTCCAAATCCTCCACCACCAGCTTGCGGCAGTCCGCCTCGCTCAGCCCCTCATAGCGGGGGCCGGCGTGCTCGTTCATGGTGCCGTCCGGGTTGGTAACACATAGTATCTCCAGCCCCTGGCGCTGGGCCACCTCAAAGTCGTTGGGGTCGTGCGCGGGGGTCATCTTGACGGCCCCGGTGCCAAACGCCATGTCCACATAATCATCGGCCACCACGGGGATGGCGCGGTTGGCTAGCGGCAGCATCACACTCTTGCCCACCAGGTGGCGGTAGCGGTCATCATCGGGGTTCACGGCCACGCCGGTGTCGCCCAGCATGGTCTCGGGCCGTGTGGTGGCCACCACCACGCCCTCGCCGCCATCTGCCGCGGGGTAGCGGATATGCCATAGATGGGAGTTTTGCTCCTCATACTCCACCTCGGCGTCAGACAGCGCGGTGCGGCAGTCCGGACACCAGTTGATGATGCGGTCGCCGCGGTAGATGAGCCCCTTCTCATACAGCCGCACAAACACCTCGCGCACGGCGCGGGAGCAGCCCTCATCCATGGTGAAGCGCTCGCGCGACCAGTCACAGCTAGCGCCCATGCGGCGCAGCTGGCGGGTGATGCGGCCACCGTACTCTTCCTTCCATGCCCAGGCATGCCTGAGGAATTCCTCACGGCCAAGCTGCTGCTTGCTCAAGCCCTCCTGCTCCAGCTTCTCCACCACCTTGACCTCGGTGGCGATGGAGGCGTGGTCGGTGCCCGGCAGCCACAGCGTGGGGTCGCCCTTCATGCGGTGGTAGCGGGTCAACGCGTCCTGCAGCACGCCGTCCATGGCGTGCCCCATGTGCAGCTGGCCGGTGATGTTGGGCGGCGGCATCACGATGGTGAACGGCTTCTTGCCCGGCACGCGCTTGGCGATAAAGGCGCCCGATTCCTCCCACCGGCGGTAAATCGCATCCTCAATGCCCTGCGGCTGATAGGTCTTTTCCATATCAAATGTCTTCTCGCTCATACCGGACCCTCTCCTTCATCTAAAAAGCGCCCCAATCCTTCTGTGTGAAGGACGGGGGCGACCCGTGGTACCACCTTGCTTTGCAGCGCGTACGCTGCCTCGATGCGCGATACGGAGCGCAAGCCCGCGGCCCTCGCCGCTGCCCTCCAAAGCGACCTTCTCCGGCTTAGCCCGGCGCCCTTTCAGCCAAGGGGCGCCTCTCTTGGGGGTGCTGCCGGATACTCCTCTTTTTCCCGGGGCGATTGTGAAGGAAACCAACGAAATGTGCCCGTCAGGGCTTTCGAATGGTGTTACGCCTTCTTGGCATCCTCATCCATCTTGATGACTTCGACGCCATTGTAGTAGCCGCAGTTCTTGCACACGCGGTGCGCAAGCCTCATCTGCTTGCACTGCGGGCACGGGACAATGGTGGGAAGCGCCAGCTTCCAGTGCGTACGACGTTTGCGGCCGCGCGCGCGAGATACTTTTCCCTTTGGTAGAGCCATGATTACACCTCCTGCTCCTTGTTCAGCAATTGCTGCAGTGCCGAAAAAGGATGCTGCTCGGGCAAGTCTTCCTGGTCGGCATGCGTTTCCCGTTGAAAACTTACGATGTTGTCCAGCCCTTGGCATGTTTCCTTGCACAGGAAGCGCATGGGCAAATCCAGCAGCGTAAGGGTCAGCGCCAGTTGGTCAACCGCCAATTGCGGCCCGTCATAGGCCAGGCGGTCCAGCGGGTCTGTGTCATCCCCGCTCTCCTCCAGCAGGTCTTGCGGCCTGATGAAGATTTCGTAGAAGGGTACGTCCACCTCGTAATCGGCGGGCTCAAGGCACTTGGCACAGGCGGCATGCGCCACGGTGGTCAAACGCCCCTCCAGGTGCAGCTGCCCTTCCTCCAGGGCGAAGTGCCCTGTCATCTGCACCGAGTCGAAGGCAACCATTTCCCCCAGAATGTCCTGGGGCGCCAGGTGCTCCTCATGTTGATAGGGGAACCGCTGGCCCGGGTTGCGCAGCGCCCTGGAAATGTCAAGCGCCACGGCCATCCCCCCAATCGTCAACGCGCAGTATTATATCGGCCCCATCAGGCTTTGTCAACGCCTGCTCCGGTTGGCGCGCCATTTTTTCAGCCCTGCTCATCGGCGGAAACCTCATCGGCTTCCTGTCCCTGCGGCTTGGCGTCGTGGTTGATGGTGATGACCACATACCGGTTGGGCTCCTCCCCCTCGGAGTGCGTGGCAATGCCCTCATGGTCCTGCAACGCGCTGTGCAGTACGCGCCGCTCGTAGGGGTTCATGGGTTCCAGCGATACGCGGCGGCCTGTGCGCAGGGCACGGTTGGCCATGCGGTTGGCCAAGCGAACCAGGGCGTCCTCACGCTTGGCGCGGTAGCCCTCGCTGTCCAGCGTCACGCGGGTGTAGTCATCCTTGCCGCGGTTGAGGTACAGGCCGGTCAGGTACTGCAATGCGTCCAGCGTTTCGCCGCGGCGGCCAATCAGGATGCCCTGGGCATCGCCCTCCATGGTGACGCGGATGTTGCCTTCCTCGTCGGTCAGCACATGCACGCTGACGGGCACGCGCATCAAAGTGGTTAACTCCTGCAGGAAGGACTGTACCTGTCCCTCCAGGGTGGCGGGGTCCTTTTGCTCGGCCGGGGTCGCGGGCACAGCGGGTGCCTTTTCGCGCGGCTTGCGCGGGGGCTTGGGGGCGCGCTCGGCCTTGGGGGCTTTGGGTTCCTGCACCTGGGCCGCGGGCTTTGGCGCGCGCTGCCGGGCAGGCTTTGCCTCCTCCCGGGGCGCGGCCTGCGGCTGTGCCGCGGGCTCTGCCTGGGCTTCGGTGGCGGTTTCTGCCTTGGGCTTTCTGGCGGGCTTGCTGCGCGCCGGACGGCTCTCCCGCGGGGCGGGCGCACTGCGGCCAGCGTCATAGCTGCTCAGGGAATCGGCGAAGATGGAAGCCGTATCGCGGGTTTCGTCCTCCTTGATGGTCAGGCGCACGCGCGCCATCTTGCTGCCAAACAGGCCAAACAGCCCCTTGGACCCCTCGTCCAAAATGTCGACCTGCACCTCGCCGATGCTCAGCCCCAGCTTGTTCAGGCCCTCGGAAATGGCTTCTTGTACGGTTTTACCGGTAGACTCGTATGAACTCATGTAACTGCCTCAGCTCCTTTGGCTTCAGCCTCCAGCCTGTCAACCCGATCGTAATGCTTGGTAATCAGGAAGCTCAGGGCGGTGGCAATCAGGTTGCTGACCACCCAGTACAGCGCAAAGCCCGCGTTGGAAGTCAGCGTGATGAACACGGAAAACAGGGGGAAGAAGTACTTCATGAAGCCACCCATGCCGGGCGCCGCCTGCTGGCCGGTCGCCTGGTCGCCGGTGGGTACGGGCGCAGCACCCGATGCGCCGGGGGTCAGCTTGGTCATCAGCACCTGGCTGAGGCCGGCCAATACCGGCAAAATCAGGTAGCCGTTGTGCTGGATGTACACGGTGATATTGAATAGGAAGAAGTTGATGTTCGCCCAGCCGGACATGGGCTGCACATGGGCCATATACGTGGGGGTAGCCTGCAGGGCAGTCGTCAGGTGAGGCAGCAAGGCCTTGAGCGTGTCGTTGGTGGCAAAGGTGAACATCTCGGGCGTAAACTCCGGCACCAGCTGGGCCACATGGCTGGTGATGATGCCAACCTGCTCCGGGCTCAACTTCGCGGCCACCTGCTGCCACACATCCAGCGGGATCATGCGGATGGCGTTGATATCCGGGGCAACCGGGGCAAACAGCGAGTCGGCCATCCAGATGTTCTTCACCCACAGCCAGCCCTCGTACACCGGCTCCTGCCCGGACAGGAAGGTGAAGACCTGCTGGGCAATCTGCTCGTTGGCCAAGGCACGCATGGCGCCGAACATGGCGAACAGGATGGGCATCTGAATCAACAGCGGCAGGCAGCCGGACAGCGGGCTGTAGTGCTCCTTGCGCATCAGCTCCTGCTGCTTTTGCTGCAGCTTCTGCTTGTCGTTGGCATACTTTTGCTGCAGCTTGTTCAGCTCCGGCTGTATCTTGGCCATCTTGCGCATGCCCTTGCGGTTTTTGATGTCTAGCGGCAGCAGCAGCACCTTGATGAGAATCGTGAATACAACGATGGACCAGCCGTAGTTGGCGATGATGGTGTAAATCCAGTCCAGGATGGCCTTGAGCGCATTGGTAATGGCAGACACCTTGGTCAGTCCCTCCTTATTGCTCCGTCCGGCAGTTCCGGTACGGGGTCATATCCCCCCTGATGCAGGGGATTGCAGCGCAGAATCCGTTTGAAGCCCATCCAGCCGCCCCGCAGCGCGCCCCAGCGCTGGATGGCGACACGGGCATACTCCGAGCAGGTGGGCACATAGCGGCAGGACGCGGGCAAGTGCGGGCTGATAGCCCGCTGATAAAAGCCAATCAGGGCGAGCATGGCCCGCTTCATGGCGATTCCCTGTACAGCTGCATCCGTCTAAGCAGCCTGTCCATGTCCTGTGCCAGTTGATGGTAGTCCGCCTGTGCGGCAGGCAAGCGGGCCGTAAACACATAGAAGCCGCGCTTGAGCTGCGGCATGGTCAACCGAAACCATTCGCGCATGCGGCGCTTGATGCGGTTGCGCACCACCGCCTTGCCCACCTTGCGGGATACCGAAAACCCTGCCTGCAGCTTGCCTGCCCTGACATAGGTCAGCGTCATCAGGGGCTGCGCCGCCATTTTGCCCTTTCGGTACACATAGCGGAACTGGCTGTTTTTTCGGATGCGGTTGGCTTTTTGCATCGTGCTTCCTTAGGTCGCTTGCTTGCCGTAAGAAAAACCCGCCCCCTCAAGACATTCATCAGCAGGGCGGGCGAAGCCATGCGGTCCCAGGGGCAGCGGGCTAAGTCAGACGGTCAGCTCTTTGCGTCCACGGCGGCGGCGGGCTGCCAGTACGCGGCGGCCGCTCTTGGTGGACATGCGGGCACGGAAACCGTGCACCTTGTTGCGCTGACGCTTCTTGGGCTGATAGGTACGAAACATGGTACGAACACTCCTTCTATCTGACGCATTCGGCGTCCAAACGCATGGCATCATGCAGAACACCACATAGGGAACCCAGTTAGTATATCCAAGTCCACACAGGCTGTCAAGCCCAATGCACGCCCACTTTGCGAAACTTGGCAGGATATATACTTGACATTCCCCGCTCAAAGGAGTAGTACTATATCAGTAGTATGAATTGCTTCGAGACGGGCACCGCGATGGCGGCTGTCCGTCTCGAGGTGCGAACAAAAAGGAGGACGACATGGGAAAGGTATACATCGTAGCAGGCCGGCGCACGGCCATCGGGTCGTTTCTGGGGTCGCTGAGCGACGTGAACGCGGTGGACATGGGGGCCGAGGTGGTCAAGGCCGTGTTGGCGGACGCCAAGGTAAAGCCCGAGCAGGTGGATGAGCTGATTTGCGGCAACATCCTGTCGGCCGGTCTGG
>CALNAU010000044.1 GCA_937874275.1 uncultured Clostridia bacterium
AATAGGTAGCCCCCAGCGCCTCAATTTCCGCCTGCGCATCCGCGTTCAGGGTGCAGATGTCCGATACCCGCACGCCGTCCATCGTCTGGATATTGTCGATGTGCGTCTTGCCCATCCCGCCATATCCTATCAGCGCGATCTTTACAGGTTCTCGATTCATGTCATTTCCTTATTGCTTGTCGTCGTGGCATGTAAGGCTCGCTCCTCTTTGATCCCCACGCGCCCGCTCAGGTAGGTTGCCAGCAGAATAATTGCCCCGCCCAGCATCTGCCTGGGTGTGAATGGCTCATGCAAAAAGATGGCGGATCCCAGCACGGCCACCAACGGATCGATGAAGCTGAAGATCGCGATTTCACGGCCCTTCAGCCCCTGAATGGCCGTGAAATACAGGCAATACATCAGCCCGGTGTGCACAAGGCCAAGGGTAAGCAGCGAGAGCAGCGGGATGCCGCTCAATAACTGCGTAAACGCGCCGCCCTGCAGCAGCACGTAGGGCAGCAGCACCGCGATGGCGGCGATAAACTGCAGCAGTGTGCGCTGCACTCCGCCCACATCCCGTATCATGCGGTTGAGCATGACCACCGACGCATACAGAAGTGCCGCCAGCAGGCTGAGTAGCACCCCCAGCACGGGGTTGACGCTGCCGGCGCCTGTGGTGTTGACAATCAGCGCCAGCCCAAGCATCGACATCAGCACACACAGCAGCTGAAACCGGCTCATCCGCTCGTGCAGCAGCACGGCGCTGAGCAGCATCACCAACAGCGGCGCCACGTTGTAGGTCAGCGTCGCCACCGAGACCGTGGTATAGCGATACGCCTCAAACAGCGCCACCCAGTTGAAGCCCATCAGCGCGCCCGACAGCAGCAGCACCGCGCCGCCCTTCAGACCGCGCAGCCGCAAAGGCTGGCGGGATACGCCCAGATACACCGCAATGGCGCCCGCCGCCAGCACCGCGCGCCAGAGGGCGATCTCGGCGCTGCTCAGCGGAATCAGGCGCACGAACAAACCTACGGTTCCGAATGCTAACATGCTGAGCAGCATCAGCAGCTTGGCCTTCATGCGCCGCCCTCTTTCTTCCCACCGATGCCAGGCTTGCCCTCCGCTCCTGTGAGCGCCTGCCAATCCTCGCGCAGGATGGCGTAGCAGGCCATATCGGCGGCCCGCCCCTTCACGCGGACGCTGCCGCGCGCGATGCCCTCCGGTCGAAATCCGGCGTGGGACATCACCTGGCCGGAGGCAGGGTTGAGCATATCGTGCCTGGCCTCCACACGGCGCAAGCCCAGCGTGTCAAACGCAAAGGGCAGCAGGGTGCGCAGCGCCTCGGTGGCCAGGCCGTGGTTCCACAGTCGCCGCGCGATGGAATAGCCCACCTCGCCGCTGCCGTGCTGCGCATCAATCCATTGGAAGCCGATGGTGCCGATCATGCGCGCCTCGCTCTTAAGCTCAATGGCGTAGGTGCCCGGGCCGCCCCGGCGGTTTCGATGGATGATGCTGCGCAGGGCATCCCGGCTTTCCCATACATTGGCGTGCGCTTCCCACATCACATAGCGGCAGTTCTCCGCGTCCCGAGCGTAGGCATACATATCCTCCGCGTCGTGGATACGCGGCGCGCGCAGCAGCAGGCGGTCGCTCTCCAGCACCGGCAGGTTGCGAAAGGCGGCCCGCATGTGTTCCAGCGAGGCCGCGTCAGTCTGGGCATCCTCCGGTATGGTGAGCAGCCCTTGCAGATATCGTATCATTCAGTTGTTGGGCACGTATATCGCGGTCCCCGCGATTTCGGGCAGGTTTCTGGTGGTATGGGGCGAGCGCGCGTAGCGGATAGCCCCGTCAATCGTCAGCCATAATCCCAGGCCAAACAGCACCACCAGAATCAACAGCCAGACGTGGTAAGCAGTGCTGCGTTTCTTCTTCATGCTTCTTATCCTTTCGCGTCGGCAATGGGCTGGCGGGCCATGCGCCGGGTGGGCGGCAGCCCATCCCCATAGCGCGGCTGCATGCGCTGGGCCAATGCCTGCTGCGCCATCAGCAGCCCAAGGCAGGTCTTGGCGTCGCGCAGTTCGCCCGCCATTACCATGCTCACCGCCTCTGTCAGCGGAATTTTCATCAGCCGCAAAAATTCGTCCTCGTCCGCATGCGCCTCGTGTTGTGTTAAATCGGTCGCCAGATACAGGGAGATTTGCTCGGTGCAAAAGCCGGGGGTAGTGATGACGTGGTTGAGCTTCTGCCAGCGGCGGGCACGCAGACCGGTCTCTTCCTCCAGCTCACGCTTGGCGCAGCCGAGGGGATCCTCGCCCTCATAGTCCAACTTGCCCGCGGGGATTTCCCATGTGAACTGATCCAACGCCACCCGGTGCTGACGCACCAGCGTCACCATGCCCTGCGCGTCCACCGGCACCACGGCGGCGGCTCCCTTGTGAATCACAATTTCCCGCGCTGCCTCACGCCCGCCGGGCACGGCCACCCGCCACTTTTCCACCCTGATGATGGCCCCATCGTAGATGGTCTGCCCATCCAGATATACTTCCCGCAGGCTGTCGTCCCCAATCATGGCATAATGCCCCCTTTTCAAATCGCGACTCATTGTTGTATTCGCCGCACAGGCGCGCTTTCCTGCCTGCGGCGTTCGCTTGACACCATTCCCGGCCGCCTCTATCATGGCATCAGCGATACATCAAAGGAAGGTTCAGCATGATCACGCCATTTGCCATCGGGCAGCATCTGTTCGCGGGGTTCGCGGGCACAGAGATTCCGGCGGATTTCGCGGCACTCGTGCGCCAATATCAGATTGGCAACGTGGTGCTCTTTGCCCACAATGTGCAGGACGCGCCACAGCTGAGGCGGTTGTGCGGCGAGCTGCGTGCATTGGTATTGGACGCAACCGGTGTCATCCCACTCATCGCCATCGATCAGGAGGGCGGCATCGTGTCGCGCCTGGGCGAGGATGCTGCCGTGGTGCCCAGCGCGATGGCCGTGGCCGCCACCGGCGAGCCGGAAGACGCCTATCAAGCCGGCCTCATCACCGGCACCGAGCTGCGCGCCATGGGCGTCAACTTTGATTTGGCGCCGGTGTTGGACGTCAACAGCAACCCGCACAATCCCGT
>CALNAU010000045.1 GCA_937874275.1 uncultured Clostridia bacterium
TTCTTCTCTTCCTGCTTGGGCTCCTTCACGGGGGCCTGCTTGTTTTCCATCTTCATCTCGTTCATCGTCTATCTCCTTTCGGATGTCCGTTTCGGGGCTTGTTTCGCTTGGTCTGCCTTTTTTATACCCCGGTCGCGGACGGCTTAAACGGAAGAATAATGACCAAAAAATCTATACTCCTTTGTATATCGTTAAAGAATCAGGGTCAGCAGGTAGTAGTACCCCACCGCGACCACCAGAAAGATGCCCACCACCGGCAGCGTCTTTCTGACCAGTGCTGCCAACGAGCTATGGTAGTATTCAGCGACCACCGACAGGCAGATATGCGTGGGGGTCACCTGGGCCGCGATGTAGCTCATGCACATCAGCAGCGTCAGCAGCGCAAGCCCGCTGCCGGGCGTGGCAAACGCCAGGGGGATCATTACCGCCACCATCGCCTGGGTGCCGGCAATCAATGTGCCTACCAGCATGGTCAGCCCCAGCAGCAAATCCGCCGGCACGGGCAGCCCGGCGAACAGCTGGGGCAGCTGATTGAGCACGCCCGCGTAGGTGAGCAGCTCCTTGAATATCATGATGATGATGGTGTTGACGATGAGCTTGGTCTCAAACGCGCTGCGGAACATGGGCTTGAGCTCCTGCCAGGTGAATCGGTCGATGAATACGTTGGCCAGGATGATGCCCACCACAATCACATAGATGGGCAGGGGCAACACCAGAATCAGCGCCACCGACAGCAGGATGCTCCACAGGCAGCGCAGCAGCGCGACAGCAGCCGTACGGCGCGCGGCTTTTGTAGCCCGGCCTTCCGCCCCGCGGCTTACCTTGCGCACATAGAACAGGTGTCCCAGGTAAAACAGCACCAGCACCATGGGCAGCATGGCCGCCAGGAAGGGCAGCGCCTGCTGCCCTGACAGCTGCAGCGCCAGCAAAATGGTGGTGTAGGTAGGCAAGAAGGCCTCGGAGATATGCCGGTAGTAGCTGGAGACGAACATCCGCTCATCGCGGTCAAGCTCATCCCCGGCCAGCCTGTCCACAATGGGGGCGGCAATCAGCACCGCGCCGACCGAGGGCATCATGCCGATGACAAAGGGGGTGAGCATCAGGTTAATGCGCCGGTTGCCCACCAGGCGGGACAGCGCCGCCTCCGCCTGGGTCAGCCGGTCGCGCTTTTGCAGCATGCGCTGCAGGAATGTGATGGTGTAGAAGGACAGCGCCATGTTGACCGTGGCGCCGCCCGTCAGCCCGCGCAGCAAAATGCCGCCCAGGTCGGGCAGCGGCACGCCGTACAACAATATGCCCACGATGGTGGCCGCGCCCAGGGATTGGTATAACGGCCGCTTGAGCCACACGCCCACCACGATGACGGCAAATACAATCAGCAGAGAAACCATAGGCTACCTCACTGCGACAAATGATTGCGCCAACCCCGACGCAATTTTTCTGTGGTATGCGGACAGCTCGTCAGATGACCCAGCGGCCGTTGACCAGCAGCGGCACGCGGCTTCCGTCCTTTTGCACGCCCGTCACGTTCAGCGAAGGGCCGCCGACCATGAAATCCACATGCGTGATGGAGTGATTCATGCCGGCCTGCTTTTTCTCGTCCGGGCTCATCTCCTTGCCCCGGACGTGGTTTTCGGCGTAGGCGCTGCCCAGCGCGACGTGGCAGGAGGCGTTTTCGTCAAACAGCGTATTTTTGAATAGCAAGCCCGTCTGGCTGATGGGGGAATCGTGGGCCACCAGCGCCACCTCGCCCAGCCTGCGGGCGCCCTCATCGGTCTCCAGGATATCCTTGAGGATTTCCTGCCCGGCGGTGGCGGCATAATCCACCACCGCGCCATCGCGGAAGGTGAAGCGCATCCCCTCAATCAGCCGCCCCCGGGTGGACAGAGGCATGGTGGCGGCCAGCGTGCCGTTGACCCTGTAGGCGTGGGGCATGGTGAATACTTCCTCGGTGGGGATATTGGGCATGAACCGTTCCCCCTTGGGGCTGACGGAGGAGCCGCCCATCCATCGGTGCCCCTCGGGCAGGTATACCTCCAGGTCGGTGCCGGGCCCTTCAAACAGCAGCTTGTCAAAGGCGTAGCCGTTGAGCAGCTCCTCGTGGGCGCGCAGCTGCTGCTCGTGCGCCGTCCAGGCGGCCACCGGGTCATCCTGATCCACCCGCGTCACATGGAATATGCTGGCCCACAGGCGCTCCATCGCCGCCTGCTCGCCAAGCTGCGGAAACACCGCCTTGGCCCAGGCGGGGGAGGGCAGCGCCGCGATGGACCACTTGACCCGGTTTTCCATCACATACTTCATCACGCGCTCGCCGGCGATGGACGTCACCTTTTGCCAGCGGCTGATGCGGCCGGGGTCCACTTCCTTGAGCAGCTCGGGGTTAGTGGCGGACAGGCTCAGCAGGTGAAAGTTGCTGAGGTAGGCGCCTTCGGTAAAATCCGTGAAGAAGGCCGGGTACTCGTCAAATGCAGCATCGGGCGCCAGCTCAAAGCGGGCTAGCGTCAGCGCGTCATCCGAGAACACCGGGTATATCTGGTGCACGCCCAGGGCATAGGCCTGGCGGGCAATCTCGCGCGCCAGGGGCAGGCCGTGCTCGTCCAGCCGCAGCAGGATGTTGTCGCCCGGCTGTATGTTCAGCCCCACCTTCAAAATCAGCTCGGCGTATTTGCGCAGGTTTTGTTGCAGGTCCATGGTGTCCTCCTGTGATGCATGCGTTTTCAGTTAACTCCGCCCATTATACAGACAAAGCGGGCGATTTGGAAATGCCCTGCGGCGTGAAATGTATCAAAGAGCGCACCGCCCTTTCGAGCGGTGCGCGTATGAGTTAGGTTCCGTTATGCTTAGC
>CALNAU010000046.1 GCA_937874275.1 uncultured Clostridia bacterium
GGTATGCCGAGCAGACCATGGCGGACCAGCAGGATGTGACGGTCTTCGACCTGCAATCGGGCAAGGCGCTTCGCCCCAAGCTGGCGCTGGTGAAGGACATCGCCCCCTACAAGCCCGGCCAGGCGCTGCTGCTGCGGCAGGTCGAGGTCAGCGGCACGAAGCTTAATCAACTCAGCACCCTCAGCCTGACGGACGGCAGCGTGCAGGATCTGCCGCTCAGCCTGCCGGCCAGCGGCCTCAAGCAGGTGGGCGGCCTGGCCTGGGACAGCGAGCGGGATATCATCTACCTGGCCGATGAAAACCGCGTGTACCTGTCCCGCGCGGGCGGCCCGCTGACGGCGGGCACCATATTGCCCAGCGAATACTTCCGCGCCGGGCGCGCGCAGGTTTTGCCGGATGGGCGCTACGCCCTGCTGGGCGATATGTTGCGCGTTGTGCCCGTGGCCGAGGGCGGCGACGAGGGGTATATCAAGCTGGCGCTGCGCGGGGGCAGGGGGCAGGGCGCCCTGGATGCTTACCGCAAGGCCAACCCCGACGCCAAGGTGATGCTGACGGAGCAGAACATGCAGCCCGCCGACGTGGTGGCCGAGATGCTGGCCCAGCCCGAGGCCTATGATATCTACGAGCTGGCGGTAGACAGCAACTTTGCGGCTTTGCTGGACAAGAACTACGCGGCCCCGCTGGATGGGGACGCGGCCATCGCCCGGGCGGTGGGCGACATGTACCCCTGGGCGCAGGCTGCCCTGCGGGACAGCCAGGGCGTGCTGCGCGCCGTGCCCGGCAGCCTGGGCATCGACCGCTGGAGCGCCAATTTGACCATGTTCCACCGACACTTCCCCGATGAGCCACTGCCCGATACCTACGGGCAGCTGATGGACCTGTTTATCCGCTTTGAGCAGGGGGCCGACGAGCACCCCGAGGACACCTTCATGAGCAGCTGGCGGGGATACCCGGATTTCGTCAGAACCACGGTGTGGGACTACATCGAGCAGCACGACACGCCGGACGCGCCGCTGTCTTTTGACAGCCAAAGCCTGCGGGAGGCGCTGGAGAAATTAAAGCAGGCGCGCGATATCCGCAAGGGCAAGGGCCTCAGCCTGGAACCGATTGAGTACAATGTTGATTCTGGTTCCGAGGAGCCTACCATCTTCTTCCCCCAGACGGCGGGCGACAATGTGCTGGACAACCGGGCGCGATACAGCGCGGCCTTCACCGACTTTGCCATGATGCCGGTACCCCGGTTTGAAAAGGACGCGCCCA
>CALNAU010000047.1 GCA_937874275.1 uncultured Clostridia bacterium
AGAATCAAAACGCGCAGAGAAGAACTGGCGGTCAGTCAGGAAAAACTGGGGGAGCTCGTCGGTGTCAGCTTCCAGGCTGTCAGCGGCTGGGAGCGGGATATGAGTGTGCCGGACACCGCCAGGCTGACGGTCATTGCCCGGGCACTAAAAACCAGCATCGCGTACCTCATGGGCGAGGAAGGCGCCCGATCCGATTGGGATACAGAGGACCGCTTATTTCATGAAGACAGGATGCATACATTCGTGAAAGCATCAGCCACAGCCCTTGGTTTGGAGCAGACCTTGCGCGCCCTAGCATTTGCCAAAGACAAGCATCAAGGACAAGTGCGCAAAGGGAAGGCCGGCATTCCATACATCAGCCATCCCCTGACCATGTGCTGCCAGGCGCTGGCCATGGACTTACAAGAGGACGACCTGCTGGCCGCTATCCTGTTGCACGATGTGGTCGAGGATTGCGGTGTTTCACCGGATGATTTGCCCGCATGTTCAAAAGTCCAGGAAACAGTGGCCTTGCTCAGCAAGGATCCAAGTCATGAAGATGATGAGGAGGGGTACGACAAAAGCTACTTCGCCGCCATATCCGAAAACGCACATGCCATGCTGATTAAGCTGATGGACCGCTGCCACAACCTGTCCGTCATGTCCGGCGGGTTCACCAAGGATAGGATGCTAGCCTACGTTGGGCATACACAGCGGTGGGTAATGCCACTGGCCGATAAATTAAGACAAATGGCCCCTCAGTACAGCAATTCGTGCTTCCTGTTGAAATATCAGATGCAAAGCCTGATGCATACGGTACAACACCTGCTTTAAACCAGATATAAAAGGAGATATTCCAACTCCTAAGAAACGACCCGGGTATACGCGCCACTGAGCATAAGAGGAACGGAGCATATGAGGAGGGGAAGTATGAACGGCGAGCCTCGATTCGATTGCCCGGTATTTGAAGGTCAAGTTAGTGATTATGATTGCTCAGAAATCAGCACTGGCATTCACTTAAGGCGTTTCATCGACGATGGCATTCCCTTCCTCATGGACATCCGGGCTGCCCTGGCACGAAAACACCGCTGCCATGCCTGCCACCGATGCCCAAATCATTACAAACCCAGAGAACCTCACCTCGCGCAGATGATGCAACACTTGGGCTTTCCAGATAGCGCTGAGGGGATTGAAACTGCGCTCACGAAAGTTCAGGAGCAGTACACAGCGTCCCTATACCAAATTCATGAGGGCTGCATCCGCTTTTTCCAGCTTCCTTCCGGCATCCAGATTTGGCAGGAGTGGGATGCACACTTAAACGTAGCGCACGATACCCAAGTACATTTCGTTACATCCAATGCCATGTATTTGAAGCCCCAACAAATCATCCGATACTGCCAACCCGGCCACTTGGTGAGGAGTTCCCTGATTGCAGAGGCTGTAAACCAAATAGCATCGGACAACAGTTTGGTGAGCAACGGATTCACCAGCCCAAACCTAAGCATATTTCGAGAGAAATATATCCAACAGGATGCCTTCGTGGCCCAGATTGCCGCTTTCCCCGCAAAACTGACCTTATTTGAGAATGTGGAAGACTACTTGGAAAAGCGGGAAATAGAACTTGCAGCGGAGTCCTTCGTATCCGGGCTGGCTATGTCGAACACAGTTGATCATACCCCCGGTGCGGATGCGCTGTTAACCGGTAGCATTGAAAAAGTACACATGCATGAGAACGAAGTCACAGGGCTGCCTTTTTACCACCTGGAGGTCAGGTGCCTTGGTTTGCTGTTTGATGTTGTGGTTTCAGCAGAACAGTTGACCTGTAAGCCAAAGGCAGGCCATATTATGCAGGGCGTTTGCTGGCTTTCCGCCCGTATGCTGAATTATGGTTTCACTGGCTACGAAATCGAGTTCAACGTAACCACGCCTTTGACAGCAAAACAGTTCGAGCCAATTGCTTTGATTATGGACAACCTGCAGCCCGGTGAGCGCCTGTACTGCGGAATTGACCCGCCTATAGGTGAAATGGTGTACGTCCGTGCCAAGGGCGAAGTCGAAGGAATCAGCGTGGAGTTCAGACTGGATCCACAGGATGTGGATGAACCGGAACCAGAATCGGAGGGAACAGCTGCTGTGGAAGATGCTTTCCGCATTTACCGTTTTTACCCCGTGAGCAAGGCCATGGCCATTGATATGTTTGAAAAAACACTAATACTCAATTCCCCACCCAGCCTGGCTGACGCCTTGAACGTTACCGAGGAATACCTCACCAATTAGAGATTATGCCTTTGCGAAAAGAGGATGTCGTGATATCCGTCATCGGCATCCTCTTTCGTGTGGGCGTTGAGTATATGGCAATTCTGATGCTGGCGGAAATGCTGTCCTGCCATCCTTGATTATGCTACCCTCTACATTGTACGCCCGTAGTCGCTCGGCGGCGAGCGCGGTGATACATGCAGACATGATTGCCATCATACTGACGCGGTGATATGATGATTCTGCAAACACGCGTTTTCGTTTTGATAATGAAGGAGATATGACGATGATACTGGATGGCCACATTCACATTGGC
>CALNAU010000048.1 GCA_937874275.1 uncultured Clostridia bacterium
AGCGGCAAGCGCTGAACACCATCGGCTCTCCCGCATTGGCCAAGGGCGGCAGCGGTGATGCCTTGGCGGGCATTGTGGCCGGTTTGCTGGCACAAGGCATGCCGCCCTATGACGCCGCCCGGATTGGCGCGCTGTGGCTGGGCAAGGCTTCCATACTGGCCGAACAGTGCCATGGCGTGCGCTCCGTCCTGACGGGCGACGTACTGGCGCTGATGGGGCAAGCCGCACAGGAATAACAAACAGAAATAGCAAAACAGCGCCCGCATCATGCAGGCGCTGTTGCCATGTGGTCAATTAAACTTTGATGATGTCAAACTCCGCCGCGCGGGCCAATCGGTTCATCACCGCCAGGCCAAGTCCGGTGGGGGGCAGCGTCTCGCTGAAAATGCGGGGCACACCCTGGGCGTCAAAGCTGCGCAGCAGATAAAACAGCCTGTGGGCGGCATCGGCGGCGTCCTGCCCCAGGTCATTCACCGGGCGGTTGTCATACAGCGGAATGTGGTCATGCATGGCCAGAATGCGCGCCTCAGGCTGCGCATCATGTAGGCCAATGATGGCTTCCGCAACGGCCTCAGGCTCGCCTTCTACGAGGGTCAGGCGTCCTTGGGGAGCGTAATGGCGGTGCCGCATGCCGGGGGAAAGTGCGCGTTCGCCTACCTCAAGCGGCCGCATTACGCTGCTTGCCACTTCGCAGCTGCCAGCCACCATGGTGATTTGCTCGGGCGTGACGGCACCAGGGCGCAGTACCGTGGGCACTTCACCGGACAAATCAAGCACGGTGGACTCCAGCCCCACGCCGCTTGCCCCGCCGTCCAGAATCAGCGGGATGCGGCCATCCATGTCCTCCATCACATGCTGTGCGGTGGTGGGGCTGGGGCGGCCGGAGCGGTTGGCGCTCGGTGCCGCCACCGGCAACGCACAGGCACGCAAAAAGGCCAAAGCCCCCTGGTGAGCGGGCAAACGCAAAGCCACCGTGGAGAGCCCTGCTGTCACCACATCAGGCACCATCTCGGTTCTGCGCAGCAACAGCGTGAGCGGCCCGGGCCAGAATGCGCTGGCCAGCGTGTCCGCCAAGTCCGTCCAACGGCACAGGGGAAAAGCCTGATCGCGGCTGGCGATATGTACAATGAGGGGGTTATCCACGGGGCGTTCCTTGGCACGAAATATATTGAGCACGGCCTGCGCGTCCAGCGCGCTGCCGCCCAAACCATAGACGGTTTCTGTGGGGAAGGCCACCAGCTGCCCCGACTGTATCAGGGCAGACGCCTCCGTCAGGCTGTCCTGGGTGATGGGGGTTAGCTTGGTGTTCATCGGCCATCCTTCAAAAACAAAGGTGAGACGCGACGCATCCCACCTGATGATTTCATACGAGCTACCCCAAAGTGCCGCTGCTCTCTATTTTTTCACCCGCTATGTTAAGCAGGCCGGCGTCCCGCAACAGCCTTTTGCCGTCCCCTGACGTGTCACCACGGGGGCATGGCATCCAACTCCTGACCAGGTCTCCGTTGAAGAAAATGTGGGTAAAAACAGAGAGCTGGCAAACACTTCAGGAATAACCCTTATGGTGTTATTATAAGGCCGACTGCCATACCTGTCAAGGGATTTACGGTTTCGGTTGGCGTCTACAGCGTATTGGCGGCACCCTACAAAGCGGAGAAACACATAAAATGAGGCGCGGACAACTTGCCCGCGCCCCATCATTTGTTCAGGTGTGTTAGAAGGTTTCCTGCAGCTCGATGTTCTTGTAGCGCTTCAGGCCGGTGCCGGCAGGAATCAGCTTGCCGATGATGACGTTCTCCTTCAGGCCTTCCAGCGGGTCAACCTTGCCCTTGATGGCGGCCTCGGTCAGTACGCGGGTGGTCTCCTGGAAGGAGGCAGCGGACAGGAAGCTTTCGGTCGCAAGCGATGCCTTGGTGATGCCCAGCAGCACGCGCTTGGCCACCGCGGGACGCCCGCCTTCCTTGAGCGCGGTCTCGTTGGCCTGCTCAAAGCGGAAGATGTCCACCAGGCTGCCCGGCAGCAGATCGGTATCGGCGGCATCCTCTACACGCACTTTGCGCAGCATCTGGCGGATAATCACCTCGATGTGCTTATCGGCGATGCCCACGCCCTGGGAGTGGTATACGCTGAGCACCTCGCGCAGCAGGTATTCCTGCACGGCTTTGATGCCCAGGATGCGCAGCAGGTGATGCGGGTTGATGGAGCCGTCAATCAGCTCATCGCCGGCGTTCACGTGGTCGCCCTCTTCCACCTTCAGGCGTGCGCCGTAGTGGATGAGGTAGGATTTCTTCTCGTTGGGGTCGTCATCGGAAGTAACGATGATTTCCCGGCGCTTTTTGGAGGTCCCCATGCTCACCTTGCCGTTGATTTCGGCCAGGGTGGCCTCAATCTTGGGCTTGCGGGCTTCAAACAGTTCCTCAACGCGGGGGAGACCCTGCGTGATGTCCACCGCGGAGGCAACGCCGCCGGTGTGGAAGTTACGCATCGTCAGCTGGGTACCGGGCTCACCGATGGACTGTGCGGCGATGATGCCCACGGCCTCACCGATATCCACGTCGCCGCCATGCGCCAGGTTGCTGCCGTAGCAGCGCGAGCAGACGCCCGTCTGGCAGCGGCAGGTCAACACGCTGCGCACCTGCATCTTGGTGACGCCAGCTTCGGAAATTTTGCGCGCCAGTTTGCTGTCGATGGAATCGTTGATGTGGCAGATGATTTCGCCCGTGATGGGGTGCACCACGTCCTCAGCCGATACACGGCCGGTGATGCGGTCTTCCAGCTGCTCAATCTCATTGATGGGTTCCACCGTGATGCCGCGTACCTTTTCACTGCGGGTCTCAAAGCAGTCGTGCTCACGGACGATGACTTCCTGGGATACGTCCACCAGTCGGCGGGTCAGGTAGCCAGAGTCGGCCGTGCGCAGCGCAGTATCGGCCAGGGATTTGCGGCTGCCGTGGGAGGACATGAAGAATTCCAACACGTTGAGGCCCTCGCGGAAGTTGGCACGGATGGGCAGCTCAATGGTTTTGCCGGAGGGCGAAGCCATCAGGCCGCGCATACCCGCCAGCTGGGCCACCTGGCCCACAGAGCCACGGGCGCCGGAGTTGGTCATCATGTAGATGGGGTTTTTGCTGTCCAGCACGCCCATCACCTTGCTCTTGAGGCGGTTGGTGGTGTCCGTCCAGATGTTGATGACTGCCTTGTAGCGCTCATCTTCGCTCATCAGGCCGCGGCGGTATTTGGCTTCAATCTTGCCGACTTCCTCATCGGCCTCGGCCAGCCACTCGCTCTTTTCGGGCGGCACGATGATGTCCGCGATGGATACCGTAATCGCGCCGCGGGTGGAGTAGGCGTAGCCCAGGTGTTTGATATCATCCAGTACCTTGGCGCAGATGTTGACGCCATGCACATGGAAACAGTTGTTGACAATTCGGCCCAGGTCCTTTTTGACGACTTCGTGATCCACTTCCA
>CALNAU010000049.1 GCA_937874275.1 uncultured Clostridia bacterium
AGGTTGATGCACTTGGCATAGCAGCCGCCCTCGATGTTGAAGATGCCCTTGTCGCTCCAGCCATGCTCGTCATCGCCGATGAGCTTGCGGTGCGGGTCGGCGGACAGGGTGGTCTTGCCGGTGCCGGAAAGCCCGAAGAACAGCGCGCTATCGCCTTCCTCGCCGATGTTGGCCGAGCAGTGCATGCTGAACACATCCTGCTTGGGTAGAATGTAGTTCATCACGCTGAACACGCTCTTTTTAATCTCGCCCGCGTACTGGCTGCCGGCGACGACCACCAGCTTGCGCTCAAAGCTGACCAGAATGGCGGCCTCGCTGCGCACGCCGTCAATCTCCGGGATGCAGTGGAAGCCGGGGGCGGCGATGATGGTGAAGTCCGGCGTGTAGCCCGCCAGCTCGTCCTGGGTGGGGCGCAGCAGCAGCTGATGGATGAACAGGTTCTGGCTGGCCAGCTCGTTGACGATGCGGAAATTCTTGCGGTAGGTGGGATCGGCGCCGGCAAAGCCGTCAAACACAAACAGCTCGCGCCCCTGTAAATAGGCGCATACACGCTTGTAGATGCTGTCAAACTTTTCCGGGCTAATGGCCACGTTGACCTTGCCCCACGCGATTTCGTCGTGGATGGACGGCTCATCGACGATGAAGCGGTCATCCGGGCTGCGGCCGGTGTACTTGCCGGTGTTGACCACCAGCGCGCCGGTCTCACTCAGCGTGCCTTCCTGACGGCGCAGCGCGTGCTCCACCAGGCGGGCGGGGGGCAGGTTGCGATAAATCGCAGGTGTTTGAATGATGCCCAGATATTCCAGATTCAGGTCAGACATGGTGCTCCTCCTATCTTGTGTGCCATGCAGGCAGGGTTATCGTACGGGAGAAATCAGTCCTCCAACATCTCCCCATATTCCACTATTTCTTCATAAATCCTTGAATTCCTGCATGGAGCGGATGTTTTTTGCCCGTATTGTTCATATCGATGTGGGGGGTTGTATTTCCCGGGTGCGCATGGCAAACTGAGGGCGTAAGCGCCGCGCTACCCGCGGCAGGAAGGGTTTGCCATGACAGAGGGGCAATTTCATATCTATACCGGCGATGGCAAGGGCAAAACCACCGCGGCCATTGGTCTGGCGCTGCGGGCGGCCGGGGCAGGGTGGCGGGTTTATATGGGCCAGTTCATCAAGGATATGTGCTACGGAGAGGTAAAGCTGCTGCGCGCGCTGCCCGGTGTGACTGTGGCACTGTTCGGCACCGGCGACGGCTGTCTGATTGACGGGCCGCCCAAACCGCAGGATTATGCCTGCGCGCGAAAGGGCCTTCAGTGTGTGAAGGAGGCGATGACCAATGGGCAGTATGAACTGGTGATTGCCGATGAAATCAACGTAGCGTGGCTGATGGGGCTGATATCGACGGAGGATTGGATGGATGTCGCCCGTGTCAGGCCACCTTCTGTGGAACTGGTGTTTACCGGGCGCGGCTTGCCGCCCGGTGGGGAGCAGCTGGCCGACCTGGTGACCGACATGCGCGAGGTGAAGCACTACTATGCCACAAAGGGGCTGACCTCGCGCACGGGCATCGAATGCTGACGGCGTCTATGCTTGTCTGAGGGGCTATGCTATACTTCATCGGGAAAGGGGTGAGCGCATGGAGGAGCACGCGGGCCACCGCAAGCGGCTGCGGGAGCGGTATGCCAGGGCTGGCTTTGACGGCTTCGCGCCCCATGAGGTGCTGGAGCTGCTGCTCGCCTATGCCATCCCCAGGCGGGATACCAAGCCCATTGCCCGGGCGTTGCTGGGCCGCTTCGGCTCGCTGGCCGGGGTGCTGGCGGCTGAAAAGGCGGAGCTCATGGCCGTACCCGGCATCGGCGAGCAGGCCGCCACGCTGCTCACCATGCTGCTGCCGCTGATGCGGCTGTATCAGCAGAGCCAGCTGGAGGAGATGCCGGATTTGTCCCGGACGGAGCAGCGGCACGCGTACTGCCGGGCGCTGCTGATGGGCGAGCGGTACGAGCGCCTGTACGTGCTCGCGCTTGACGCGTCCGGACGCCTGCTGGGCAAGCGGCTGATATCCTCCGGCGATGAAGGGGAGACAGCGGTGTACCCCCGGCTGATTGTATCGGCGCTGCTCAGTGCTGGTGCCGCGGGCGCGGTGCTGTGCCACAACCACCCGGACGGCAACCCCGCGCCCTCCCGCGCGGATATGGAGATGACCACGGCGCTGGCGCAGATGCTGCGCCCGCTGGGCATTGCCCTGCATGACCACCTGATTGTCGGCGCGTCCGATTGTGTCAGCCTGGCCGAGCGGGGCATGCTGTGAATCGAACCAAAGCGAGGACACCATGGCAAGACGACGCAGGAGAAGGAGCCCATTGATGATACTGATCAAGCTGGCGCTGACGGCAGCGCTGCTGTTCGCGCTGGCTTACGCGGCGATGTTCGCCCTCCAGCTGTACAGCGAGCACACGGTGCCCAAGCCCGGCAACACCGATGCCATCATTGTGCTGGGCGCGCAGGTGAACCCGGACGGCCAGCCCTCCAAGCAGCTGGCCCTGCGATTGCAATTGGCGCTGGAGGAATATCAGCGCCAGCCGCGGCCCATCGTGGTCTGTGGCGCGCAGGGGGTCAACGAACCGGCCAGCGAGGCCTCGGTCATGCGCGACTGGCTGGTGGCGCGGGGCGTCAAGGCGCAGGACGTGCAGATGGATGAGCATTCCTTCAACACCAAGCAGAACATCCAGGAAGCCACGTACAAGCTGCCCCCCGGCACCAAGGATGTGCTGATTGTCACCAGCGACTATCATCTGCCCCGCGCGATGATGATTGCCCGCGACCTGGGGCTCAACCCCTCGGGCATGGGCAGCCCCATTTTGCCCGAATACTGGCTCAAAAACCACGCGCGCGAGGCGCTGGCCTGGGGCAAGTACTATGTCAACAAATTTTTGCCCTTTGTACCGATCGACTGATTGGTATGGCGAAATTGAGAAAAACCCTGGGCCATTGGGACGACCCGTCCGTGCGGGCGCTGATGGCGCTGATTGATACCCAGAGCAAGGAGTCCATCCGCCGCTGGTGCCTGGGCTATGCGCAAGTGCATATGCTGCCCATCTTTGAGCGGCGCTGCCCGGGGGATGACCGCCCGCGCCGCGCGCTGATGGCCGCCGCGCAATACCTGGACGGGCAGGTCAAATTCCCCGAGGTGAAGCGCGTCATCTTGCAGGAGTGCCATGCCGCGGCCCGCGAGCTGGCGCATGACCCCGTGGCCCAGGCGGCAGCCCGGGCCTGCGGGCAAGGCGCCGCTGTGGTGCACACGCTGTCCCATTCCCTGGGGCTGTATTTCTACGGCGCGGCGGCGGTGGCCTACGACAAACTGGGCCTGAGCGCAAGCGCCCAGGCCTATGATGAAATCGCCCAGCAGGTATGCGAGCATTTGCGCCAAAGCCTGCAGGCGGTCGCGGTGGCGGATGAACCCAATCCGGCGAAAATCAAATGGTATTGTTAGGCATCAGGCATCTCGCGGATATTTAGCCCTGCTCAATCATCTCATGCGCCAGGCAGCGGCCAATCAGCGGCAGCCGCTTATCCCGGTCGCCCAGCACCCACATCAGCTTGGTGAGCGCGGCCTCGGTGGTCATGTCGTGCGCGCCCCATACGCTGCTTTGCAGCACATGCCGGCCGACTTCGTAGATGGAGAAGTCGGCCTTTTCGTACAGGCATTGGGTGGTGACCAGCGTGAGGATGTGTTTCTCACTCAGCGCGCCCAGGCAATCCAGCAGGTTGCGGCGGATGTAGTGCAGCCCGCCCAGGCCGAATGCCTCGATGACCAGGCCTTGGTAGCCCGCGCGGATGATGTGGTCGAATATTTCCGGGTCGGTACCCGGCATCAGCTTCAGCAGGAATACGCGGGGCTCTATCAGCAGCATGTCCTCCGGCGGGATGGACACCGCCACCTGCCCGCAGGGGGCGATGGCGTTTTGCATGTGCAGGCCGTCTGCGTCAAAATAGCCCACCGCCGGGGCGTTGATGCTGTCAAAGGCGTCAAAGCCCAGCGTGCGCAGCTTGACCGCGCGGGTGCCGTAAATCACCTTGTGGTGAAAGGCCACGTACACGCCGGGGGCGGCATGGGTGGCCACGGTGAAGGCCTCGCTCAGGTTGGCCGGCGCGTCGCTCAGCGGGTGGTTAAGCGGCAGTTGGCTGCCCGTCAGCACCACCGGGATGTTGAGCCCCTGCAGCATGAAGCTAAGCGCCGAGGCCGAGTAGGCCATGGTATCGGTACCGTGGGTGATGACAATGCCCTCGCAGTCCCGCGCTGCATCGCACACGGCGCGGGCCAGCTGCTGCCACTCCTCGGGTTGTATGTTGCTGCTGTCCAGCGAAAAAACGTCCCTGGCCTCAATCCGGGCCTGACCGGCCAGGCCGGGGCACAGGCGCAGGATGTCCTCCGCCGTCATCGCCGGCGCCAGGCCGGACTCGGTTTGCAGGCTGGCAATGGTACCGCCCGTGGTGAGCAGGATGATTCTGGGCAGCATGAGATGCTCCTTCGTATGTGTAATCCACTGGCAGAAACATAGCATGAATAGGCCGGGATGTCAAAGAGAACACAAATAGAACAAACCGCCGGCAGCGTGTGGCTGACCGGCGGCGTAGGACACGAAGAATTTTACTGTTTCGCGCGCTGCTGATCCATCATGGCCTTCACCCGGATGGGCAGGCCGTACAGGTTGATGAAGCCCTCGGCGTCCTTCTGGTTATAGTCGCTCTCGCCAAAGGTGGCCATGCTCTCGGAGTAGAGGGAGTAGGGGCTTTCGAGGCCCGCGGGAATCATGTTGCCCTTGTACAGCTTCAGCCGCACGGTGCCGGTCACGGTCTCCTGCGTTTTGTCCACAAAGGCGCTGAGCGCCTCGCGCAGCGGGGTGAACCACTGGCCGTTGTAGACTAATTGGGCGAAGGTGAGGGACAGCTCCTGCTTTTTGTGCGCCGTCATGCGGTCCAGGCAAATGCTCTCCAGTAGGCCGTGCGCCTTGTACAGGATGGCGCCACCCGGCGTCTCGTACACGCCGCGGCTCTTCATGCCCACCAGGCGGTTTTCCACGATGTCCTGAATGCCGATGCCGTTGGCGCCGCCCACTTCATTGAGCTTGAGGATAATCTCCTTGGGCGTCATGGCCTGGCCGTCCAGCTTGACGGGCACGCCCTGCTCAAAGTCCAAAGTGATGTAGGTGGGCTTGTCCGGCGCCTGCATGGGGGAGACGCACATCTCCAGAAAGCCGGGCTTTTCGTAGGTGGGTTCGTTGGCGGGGTCCTCCAGGTCAAGCCCTTCGTGGCTTAGGTGCCACAGGTTCTTGTCCTTGGAGTAGTTGGTCTCCCGGCTGATTTTCAGCGGGATGCCGCGCTGCTCGGCATAGTCAATCTCGTCCTCGCGGGAGGTTAGCTCCCACTCCCGCCAGGGGGCAATCACCTTCATGCCGGGGGCGAAGTGCTGGATGGTCAGTTCAAACCGCACCTGGTCGTTGCCCTTGCCGGTGCAGCCGTGGCAGATGGCGTCGGCGTTCTCCTTCAGCGCGATTTCCACCAATCGCTGGGCGATGCAGGGGCGCGCCGTGCTGGTGCCCAGCAAATACTCCTCATACACCGCGCCCGCCTTCAGGGTTGGCATAATGAAGTCGTTGACATACATGTCCGACAGGTCCTCAATATACAGCTTGGATGCACCCGTCTTGAGCGCCTTCTCCTCCAGGCCGTCGGTCTCATCGCCCTGCCCCACGTTGCCGCAGACGGCGATGACCTCGCATCCCTCATAATTTTCCTTCAGCCAGGGGATGATGACCGAGGTATCCAAGCCACCTGAGTAAGCCAACACAATCTTCATAGCCATTCGCGCGCCTCCATAATAATGCGTAATACTGGATAATTATACCGATTGAGTTCGGCTTGTCAACCCCTGTCAATCGGACAAATATCCAACGAATTTGATTGACAGCGCCGGTCATTCCGCTATGATACTTACGGAGGGCAGATATGGAGCAATGGGGTGCGCTGGCCGCGCTTGGCGCGGCCGCAATGTGGACGGTCAACAGCGTCATCATGGAGCGGCGCGGCATTGGCCTGGACAGCCGCGGCCTGAATGCCGGGCGCATTTTTCTGGGGTTGCTTCTGATCACGCTGGTGCATCTGTTGCGGGGGCACGGCATGTTCCCGCAGGCTGTCGGCGCGGACGCCTGGCTTTGGCTGCTGCTGTCGGGCGTAATAGGTTTTGCCGCGGGCGACAGCCTGTTGGTCAGCGGATTTCTGAGCATTGGCGCGCGGCTGACGCTGCTGGTGTTCTCCTTCTCGCCGGTGCTTACAGCCATCCTCAGCTACCTGCTGTTTGGGGAAACACTGGGGCTGTTCAAAATCATCGGCATGCTGCTGGTTATCGGCGGCATCATGCTGGTGATTGGCGGCAAGGGGGAGAAGGCGCAGTCCGCCGATATGGCCCGCGGCCTGCTGTTTGCCTTTCTGGCGGCATTGGCGCAGGCCGCCAGCAACATCACCAGCAAGATGGGCTTAAGCCAGGTGGATGCCATCGGCGCGACGCAGATTCGGCTGATCGGCGGCGTCATCGGCATCGTGGTGGTCCTTGCGATGGGCGGGGCGTGGGACAAGCTGCGCGCGGTGCTGCGCTCGCCCAACGGACGGCTGACCATCCTGTCCGGCGCCTGCATCGGCACGCTGCTAGGCGTGGTGCTGTCCATGACCGCCCTGCAGCTGACCAAGGCCGCCATTGCCTCCACCCTGATGACCACCATGCCGGTGCTAATTCTGCCCATCTCCCGCTTCATCCTCAAAGAGCAGCTGCACGCCAAAGATATCCTGGGTGCCGCCATATGCGTCGCGGGCAGCGCGATTCTGTTTTTGTGATGACCTCGCGGGGCAGTTTGCGCTATTTGATAGCACCCCGCTCAAAAAAGCAGTTGACGCGTCATGCTTTATCGGGGTATAATTGTTTTACGGTCGCCATCCGCCGTGTAAGCGGCGTGTGCCAAGGCGAGATGTGCGAAGGGAGGGATATGAGTGTCTGAAGTCCGAGTGAAGGAAAACGAAACGCTGGAAAGCGCGCTGAAGCGCTTCAAGCGTCAATGCGCCCGATCCGGCGTCCTGGCAGAGGTGCGCAAGCGCGAGCACTACGAAAAGCCCAGCGTCAAGCGCAAGAAGAAAATGGAAGCCGCCCGCAAGCGTAAGTATTGATTCACCTGAAAGCCGTCCCGCAAGGGCGGCTTTTTGGTGCCCAGATTGCACGAACAAATGGGATTTGACCACATGCCTATAGCGTAAGTAGACGCGTCAGGCGTGCGGACGAATCTGGTACACAATTGCGTGGGTACTTGGAAACAAATGAGTTTTTGTAATTCAGATATTGCGTACAGCGCACAAAATGTCATCGGATGACCGAGCACACAACCCATGTTAATAAAACAACGTATGGTTGCAGGGGTATGATTTATCGTGTATAATATAAAGTGGTGTTGAATGGCACCGCGATACAGAAATCTCGAGGAGGGTTTTTATGATTAAGGTTGGTATCAACGGTTTCGGTCGCATTGGCGGCCTCGTGCTCAGCTCCGCTTTGGAGCATCCCAAGGAGATGCAGGTAGTTGCCATCAACGATCCGTTCGTGGATGTGGACTATATGGCCTACATGATCAAGTATGACTCGGTGCACGGCCGCTTTAAGGGTGAAATCAGCGCCAACGCCGAAAAGAGCGAGCTGACCATCAACGGCAACGTTATCAAGGTGTACGCCAAGATGAACCCCGAAGAGATTCCGTGGAGCGAGACCGGCGCCGAGTACATCGCCGAGGCCACCGGCATCTTCACTGACACCCCCAAGGCCAGCGCGCACCTCAAGGGCGGCGCCAAGAAGGTCATCATCACCGCGCCCGCCAAGGACAAGGAGACCCCCATGTTCGTCATGGGTGTCAACCACAAGGAATACAAGAAGGACATGACCATCGTGTCCAACGCTTCCTGCACCACCAACTGCCTGGCCCCCCTGGCCAAGGTCATCAACGATAAGTACGGCATCAAGGAAGGCCTGATGACCACCGTGCACGCCACCACCGCCACCCAGAAGACCGTGGACGGCCCCTCCAAGAAGGATTGGCGCGGCGGCCGCGCGGCCAGCGCCAACATCATCCCCTCCTCCACCGGCGCTGCCAAGGCCGTGGGCGTGGTGATTCCCGAGCTCAAGGGCAAGCTGACCGGCATGTCCTTCCGAGTGCCCACCATCGATGTATCCGTGGTGGACATGACCTGCACCCTAAAGACCCCCGCCACCTACGAAGACATCAAGGCCACCATGAAGGCCGCCAGCGAGAGCGAGGAGTGGAAGGGCATCATCGGCTACACCGAGGACGCCGTGGTCTCCAGCGACTTCATCCACGACCCCCGCACCTCCATCTTTGACGCCGAAGCCGGCATCATGCTCAATGACACCTTCGTCAAGCTGGTCGCCTGGTACGACAACGAGTGGGGCTATTCCTGCAAGGTGGTCGACCTCATCCGCCACATGGCCAAGGTGGACGCGAAGTAATTCCGCATCATTGATTTCAAGTTAGATAAATGAAGCGCGCCCCGGCAATCGCCGGGGCGCCAGTCCGTCAAAAAACCTTTGGTTTCTTGACGGGAAGGAACGATGGGCCATCCGCCTCTCACTCCGTTCCCGGGCGGCGGATGGCAAGGAAACCCTGGCTCTGCCAGGCCTTCCGCCCCACCGCGCATGTCGCTGGGGCGGATTTCCATCAGAGGGCTCCGCCCTCCGATACCTCCCTGATGATACTTCTTTGACAGTCCGAGGCGGGGCTGACAGTTGTCAGCCCCGCCTTCCTGTTGCATAGTTCGCGGAACTCGCCCTATTCCTCCATCATCCCATAGAACCGCAGGCAGGCAAGCACGATGTCCACCTGATCCTGCACGCGCCGGCTGAGCGGATACCCCCGGAACGTCTCCACCGTCAGCACGGGGATGCCTGCCACTTCGGGCAGCACCGCGTTGAGGCTGTCGGCCACACCGGGGCTCACAAACCCGAACGGGACAGCGCCTAACGCGCCTTCCTCAAAGGCAGTCAACAGCGCAAAAAACAGGTCTTCTATGCCGTCCAGCGTGGTATAGATGACCTTGTTGCCCAGAAAGTCCCGTCCGGGGGCGAACACGGCTGCTTCATGCAAGTCCAGCACCACCACGGGCTGGGCTTTTTCGATGTCCCGCACGATGGCATGGGCCACCTGCATGGCCGCATCCCCCTGCGGATGGCCGGGGTAGGCGCGGTTTAGGTCCAGCGAGCCCTGTACGGTGCGGCGAGCCGCCTCGCTGCCGGGCTTGTTGGCCTGTGGCAGCACGTACAGTTTGCCCGCGGAAATCCGCATGCCCTTTAGCATCGTGGCCGCGTACCAGCCCGCCCGCTCATCCCCGTGGGTGCCGGCCAGCACATAGACCACCGGCCCCGGCTTGCCGCTGTCGATGAGGTAGACAGGTGTCTGCGTCGGCGCTTCCTCCATCAAAAGGTAGGCAGGCTGCGGAACCTCGCCTGATGCGGGGATGCCGTACGCGGCAGCATCCAGCGCGTCAAGGCGAACATCATCCGGCGGCTCTACCACCCGCTCCCCCAGGAAAGGGAAAGCCTGCCCCAAATCGGGCACAAAGACCTGCTCAGGCTGCGCATACACCGTTAGTACGGCCATCCACAGCGCAAGGGCATACATCGCGATTCGTTTCACCGTCGCCTCCCACGATTCGTGCATGGATAGAAAAAGAGCTTTCTCCGCCGCGAGCGACGGAGAAAGCCATTGCTGTTGTTCAAATCAGTTGAGGAAATTGCCTACCGTGCTGGCCATGACTTCCTCGTAGCCCGGCACGTTTTCGATGGTGACCACATTGCCCGAGAAATCGCTATAGGCTGTTGTGTAGGACAATATGCCCTGCAGGTGCCGGCCGACGCGCTCCTCGATGGAGTGGCCGTTCTCGTCGTAGGGGACGTACAGCATGCCCAGCTTTTCAGCGGCGACATAGAACTTGTCCTTGCCATCCAGCGCCAGCTTCTCATTGGTGGCGCCGCGCAGGCGGCCCTGGGAGGCGTTGGCGGTTTCCATCAGCAAGGGATAGGTATCCGTATAGTCGCCCAGCTCACGGTGGGTCAAGCCGCGCAGGTTGACGGGCGAGGGCTCCAGCGCCATGGCGATGCCCAGCATATCCAGCTCAAAGGAGCCGATGGCCGCGATGTCCATTGCCTTTTCATGCGCCACAGTGGCGTGGATGACGGGGTATTCGGGCGACGCCTCATGCAGGTCGAAGGTAAGGCCAATGTCTTCCTTCTTAATCATCTCGGTGATGGCGTAGCACATCTGCTCCGTCAGGTTGCCGTCGGCACGGCCGGGGTATCCGCGGTTGAGGTTGCGCGTCTCGCTGCCCGAGAGCTGCTGACCGCTGGAGGCGTGCTCATACACGTCCGGGTCCGGCCACTGATCAATGACGTTGGTGGCGCGGGAGCCATAGCGGAAGGCACGCTCCTCGCCGGCGGGGTTGGTCAGGTGCAGGTACAGGGGCGCCCCCTCCTGGGAGTCGTTGTGCGTGAAGGCGGAGTTGTTGGCCCGGGGAATCACGAACAGTTCCCCCGCGGTGACCTTTGCCTTTTCTACCAACACAACGGCGGCGAGGTAGCCCGAAGGCTCGTTGGCGTGGGTGCCGCCCAATACGAGCACCCTGCCGCCGTCCCCTTCGCCCTTGAGCACATAGATGTCGGTATCCCCGCGCGTGCCCTTGAGCGGCGCGAAGTAGTCGCTAAGCTTGCGAACCTCCGTCACGCCCTCACCTTGCTTGATGACGTCCGGCTCACGCAGGGACAGGAACAGGCCTCCGGCATATACGCAGATGGCTGCAGCGGCCAACAGCAGAATGATTGCAGTGATATGATGTCTTTTCATACGTCTTCCCCCTTACTTAATCATCAGCAGTCGAAGAACAAGGGGAATGATGACCATCATGGCGGTAATCTGGTTGACCAGTTTCTTTTCCGTCAGCATGTTCCAGATGACCAACCCCAGCACGAATGCGAGAATAATCAGATAAACGATTGTCATGTAATTCCCTCCTTCCTCAAATGTTCAGGAATGTGCCGATTGGCTTGGAGAAGATGATGAACACCAGCGCGTAGATAATCAGGATGAGGATGGGCACCAGGCTCTTCACCAGGATTTTGGTGTACTTGGGCTCATCCACCACCTGGGCCGCAAAGATACCGGCCAGTGCCGTAGGGGGCACCATATCGCCCACCGCCGCCAACAGGGAGAGGGCGGCGACGATGATGACCTGGTTGCCGGAAATCATCGCCAGCGTGAAGGGCACGCCCAATACCGACGAAGAACCGAAGGAAGAGATGGCTCCAAACGCCGGGATGGCCACCGCCATGGCGACGTACAGCCAGGCGTTGGGCAGCGACAGGCTGGCATTAACAATCAGCCCGCGCACACCGGTCAGCGTCATAATCTGGATGAACATGCCCACGCCCATCAGAATACCCATCACAGGCAGCACGTCCTTCACCGCTTCCTTGCTGGTGGTGAGGATGTTGAACTTCTTGCCCGTGAACAGGCCGACAAATGCGGCGATGAGGAACATCACCGGGGTTCCGATGTTGGGGAAGGCCGGCAGCACGCTGTCCAGCACCATCAGCAGCAAGAGCACGATGATGGGGGCGTAAATGCGCATGCCGTAAGTCTTCCGCAGCTCCTTGTCCAGCTTGGGCTCCAGCTGCGAATAATCCAGCTTGCGCACGTACTTGTAGCCCAGCATCAGCACAAACAGGAAGGCCAGCGGGAAAGTCAGGATGCTCAGCGGCAGCATGAACCCGGCGTAGGGCATGTCGATGCCGCCGCAGATGATCATGGCCGGGATGTTGGTGGGCGGCGCGATCATGCCCAGCAGGCCGCCCATGGCGATGATGGCGCCCGCGCTGACCTTGGGGATGCCCATCAAAATGAGGATGGGCGCCATGATGCTGCCGGCCGACAGCACGGAGGCCGTGGACGAGCCGGTAATCATGCCGGGGAACATAATCACCAGCATAATCAGAATCAGCAGCAGCGCCGGCACCTTGTGGAACTTCTCGATAATCAGGGAGCTCAGCGCGTCCAGGGCGCCTGATTTCTCCACCACTTTCATAAACACCATGGCCGTCGCGATGGTCAAAATGGTGTCGATGTAGGAGAATGTGCCCTCCACCAGGTGGCGCAGGGGCACCCCCTGCCCTCCCACCAGCGCGCCCACAACGGAGGCGGCCAGCATCGCCACGCTGACGGGCAGCTTGGCGGCAAAGCAGCCAACCATGAATGTGCCCACCATGGCGATAAAGATAATCAGCTCTATGCTCATACAATCACTCCTTCCAGGAAGAAGAGGCGCAACCCCGCGGCTGCGCCTCTCGTAATTACTTCAGGATCTCTTTGAGGGCCGCGGCGCCATCGCTCTTCTTGGCGATGTAGGTCATGGGCACGCCGTACTTCTCGCCCAGGGTATCAAACAGTTTGTCCGTGGTGTTCGCTTCCTCCACCACGATGGCAGCCTTGGCGGCGGCGATGATGGGCTCGATGAACTTGTCGGACAGCTCGCCCCGGCGGGCAGCGCCGCCGATGTGCATGGCGATGATCGGGATTTCTTTCTCGGTGGCATACTTCACAACGTTTTCAAGCCTCACCAGCTCCTGATCGGCATCGATGCCGGCCGCGCCCAGGCCCTTGGAGCTGCCGCCGATGACGATGATGATGGCGCCCACTTCTTCAGGCATGGTCTCGGGGGTGAGCAGGGCGTCTTCGGTGTAGTTCTCCACCTTGTTCATTTTAAGCATGGCTTTGACCATCTGGAAGTCGGCACTCTGGCCGGCAGAGGTCAACACATAGGGGCCGGTTGCGGTGAAGGCTTCTTCAGTGGCGGCAGGGGCGGCGGTTTCCGTCGCAAAGGCGGTAATGCTCATCATGCAGACAAGCGCCAGCAACAGGGAAATGAATTTGCGCATGGTAATCTTCCTTCCTTTTTAGAGATTGTATGTACTGCCGGCGGCGTGCGCCGGAGAATACCATAATAGGGCGTGGTTGTTTCGTGGATGAGGAGCGCTGCTTCGGGGGATCACCTTGTGTCCGGAGCCGCCGTGGGGCACCATGACACGATGGCGTGATTGCGGGGTGCCCTCATGCATCCATGCATATTTTGTGAAACCCTTGTCTGAGCGCTCCGCTTGTATCATCGCGTCCATCGCGCACGGATAGCGCGTCACAGAATATGCACCATCTCACAATTTACATACCAATCATACCATAGAACCCGCAACTCTTCAAGAAAACAATGACAGCGCCCAGGGTGTACATTGGACGCTGTCTGATATATACCGGGCGGAATTTATTTACTGCATCGTAAAATCATACAGCGCTTCCGCCAACCGGATGGACAGCAGGCTCACCCGGTCGCGCCGCGCGGTGCTGCAGC
>CALNAU010000050.1 GCA_937874275.1 uncultured Clostridia bacterium
ACGGTGACGGCTGAGGGCATCATGAAGCCCAGCGTTACAATATTGAGCGCCATGCCCGTGAAACCCAGCGCCTTCAGGATCAGCCACATCACCAGCGGCACGGCGAGCAAACTCAGCCCGCTGCCCACCCACAGGCTGCGGTCGCGCAGCAGGGCAGGCTTCAACTCATACAGCCTGGCGCCCGCCAGCAGCATGCCAAGCGGCGTGGTCAGGTTGCCCAACTGGGTAAACAGCGACACAAAGGGTACCGGCAAGCGGATTTTGAAGTAAATCAGCACCAATGCCCCCAGGGTGGAGATGAACCCCGCGTTCATCAGCGGCTTGAGGGGGTTGGCGTGCCTGTCAGCAAACAGGGCATGAAAGGCAGTCCACCCCGCTACATTAAAGGCGGCGATAAACCCAGACAGGTAGGCGACGCCCAGGTCACCATACAGCGCCGTCACGATGGGGATGCCCATGAAGGCAGCGTTTGGCAGCATCACCATGGCGGCAAAGGCGGCCTGCCGGTCTGGCTGCACGAATCGCTTGCTCAGCAGGAACAAGCCCACGCCGCCCGCCGCCAGCAGCACAGTGGATGCCAGTAAAATGCGCCAGAAGCTGTCCATCACCTCGGGCGTATAGTCCTTTTGCGAAATCATCAGCACCAGCGCGGGCATGGCTACCTGCAATACGATGGCGTTGACGCCCTTGATGACCGGGGGGCTGAATACATCGCGCCGACGCAGCCACAGGCCAATCAGCGCGATGCCCAGCATCATCAAAATTTGATAAACCGCGGTCAGAATATCCATGGGCCTCCTACTGCTTACAGGCGGTCAGGCCGCCCCTTCCATATCATGCCAAACACAATGCCGCAGACACCGCCCGCGATGTGGGCCAGCTGGGACACATTGTCCTGCCCGAACAGACCGCCGGCCAGTTCACCGCCCAGGTAGATGATGGCCACCACTATCAGCGTCAGCGGTACCTTGCCGCCCGAGCGCCCGGCCATGGCCGCCAGCAAAATCAGCATAAACACCACGCCGCTGGCCCCCAGGGCCGCCGTGCCGGGCGAGAGCACGATGTGCGCAAGCCCGGTCACCAGTGCGGTGACGACGATCATGATGAGGTAGCGCCCGGCGCCGTACTGTTTTTCCACCAGCGGGCCCAGCACCAGCAGCAGGCTCATGTTGCCGGCGTAGTGGGCAAAATTCGCGTGCCCCAGCACGTGCAGCACCAGCCGCAGGTACCCAAGCAGGTCGCCAGGCGAGAATCGGTACACGCTGAACAGCGCGCAGTTGGAGGCCCCGCCGGTCAGCGTATTAAGCAGCAGGGCCAGCAGCGACAGCCCGGCAAAGCCCAGCGTGACCGGGGAACTCAGCTCCACCCACTGGCGCAGGTCGGACAGTTTGCGTTTGGTGGTCATGTGGGTGCTCCTTCCTGCGCGGCCCGGTCGATGGCCCGGGCGGCCTCCTTGCCGGCGCCCATGGCCAAAATCACGGTGGCGGCGCCTGTTACCGCATCGCCGCCCGCCCACACATAGGGCCGGGTGGTCTGTCCCCGGGCATCCGCCCGGATGCAGCCGCGGGCATTGGTATCAAGCCCCGGCGTGGTGCGCGTCAGCATGGGATTGGGGGCGGTGCCGATGGCGATGATGAGGGTGTCGATGGCCAGCTCAAACTCGCTGCCCGGCTGCTCCACCGGCCGTCTGCGCCCGGAGGCGTCCGGCTCGCCCAACGTCATCTGGATGCACTGCAGGCCCTTAACCCAACCATTTTCACCCAGGATGGCCACCGGCGCGCTGAGGGTGCGGAAGAGGATGCCCTCCTCCTGCGCGTGGTGCACCTCCTCGCGGCGGGCGGGCATTTCCTCCAGCCCCCGGCGGTACACCACCGTGACCGATTGCGCGCCCATGCGGCGGGCACTGCGCGCGGCGTCCATGGCCACGTTGCCACCGCCCACCACGGCCACATGCTGCCCTTTGAAGATGGGCGTGGCCGCGCCCGGCTCGTAGGCCTTCATCAAATTGATGCGGGTGAGGTATTCGTTAGCGCTGAGCACGCCGTTGAGCCCCTCGCCGGGGATGCCCATAAACCGCGGCAGCCCGGCGCCGGAGGCTATATACACGGCTTCGTATCCATCGGAGAACAACTCGTCCACCGTCAATGTCTTGCCGATGACGATGTTGCAGCGCACATCCACCCCCAGGGCGGTCAGGTTCTCCACCTCGCGGCGCACAATGGCCTTGGGCAGGCGAAACTCCGGGATGCCGTAGGTGAGCACGCCGCCCGGCTCATGCAGGGCCTCAAAGATGGTCACCCGCCAGCCCAGGCGCGCCAGTTCCCCCGCACAGGTGAGGCCCGAAGGCCCGGCCCCCACCACCGCGGCGCGCCGGCCGTTCCACGGAATCTGCTGGGGCACGGGGCAAGCCCCGCTTTGAAAATAGTCCGCCGCGTAGCGTTCCAGGTTGCCAATGCCCACCGGCTCGCCCTTGATGCCGCGCACACAGTATTTCTCGCACTGGTTCTCCTGCGGGCACACACGGCCGCACACCGCGGGCAGCGCCGTATCGCGGGAGAGGATGTTCCACGCGCCCTCATCGTCGCCTTGGGCGATTTTGCCGATAAAACCGGGGATGTCAATGCCCACCGGGCAGCCCCCTACGCAAGGCCGGTGCTTGCACTGCAGGCAGCGAGCGGCCTCCTCACGGGCCATGGCGGCGTCATAGCCGGTGGCTACCTCCTGAAAGTCGCCGGCCCGCTGCTGCGGGTCGCGGGTAGGCAGGGGCACGCGCCTGGGCTGCGCCATCAGCTCATCTCCTTTTGATACAGGAGGCAGGCGTCCTCGCGGGCATGCTGCTCAAAGGGCTGGTACATGCGGCTGCGGGCAATCGCCTCGTCAAAGTTAATCTGATGGCCGTCAAAATCCGGCCCGTCCACGCAGGCGAAGCGCGTCTGGCCGCTCACGGTGACCCGGCAGCCGCCGCACATGCCCGTGCCGTCCACCATGATGGAGTTCATGCTGACGATGGTATTCACGCCAAAGGGTTTGGTGGTGGCGGCCACAAACTTCATCATCGGCAAAGGGCCGATGGCAATCACCTGGTCGTAGTTCTCGCCCGCCTCCAGCCACTCAAGCAGCGCGTGGGTTACCAGGCCTTTTTCGCCATGGCTGCCGTCATCGGTCATCACGCGCAGGCGATTGGAGACCGCGCGGAACTGGTCTTCCAATATCACCAATTCGTGGTTGCGAAAGCCGATGATGCTGTGCACCTGGGCCCCCATGCGGTGCAGCGCCTTGGCCGCCGGGTACGCGATGGCGCAGCCCACGCCGCCGCCCACGATGCACACCTTGTTGAGCCCCTCCAAGTCGCTGGGCGTGCCCAGCGGGCCCACAAAGTCGTGCAGGGATTGTCCGGCCTCCAGCTGGTCCAGCTCCATGGTGCCTGCCCCCACCACCTGATAGATGATGGCCACCGTGCCCAGCTCGCGGTCCACATCGGACACCGTGAAGGGCATGCGCTTGCTGCGCTCCCCCGCCCGCAGGATGATGAACTGACCCACCTGTGCCTTGCGCGCCACCAGCGGGGCTGCAATCACCATGCGGGATACCGTGGGGTTCAGGCGCTCTTTTGATATAATCGGATACATAATCGCTCCTTGCGCTCAATCGGGCTGCGCGGGCAGCACAGGCTCCTGCCATGCGCCCACGCCTTCCACATAGGGGGAAAGCGGGATGGTGGACATCGTCGCCACCAGGTCGATGATGGCCTGCGCCTCCGCCCCCCGGGCCAGCACAGGCTGGTAGTTGTTGTAGTCCATGGTGCCGGAGGGATAGGCAGGAATCAGGTTGACCTGGTGCCCGGCGTATGTGCCTTGCGCGTCAAATCGCAGCTTGGCCTGGGCAATCATGGTCTGGGTCACGCGCAGCTCCTTGTTTCCGCCAAAGCTGAAGTTGCCCAGCGAATACAGGATGGTGGCCTGATTGTACACCTCCACCCCATGCAGCACATGGGGGTGATGCCCCACCACCAGGCCTGCCCCCTGGTCAATCAGAAAACGAGCCAACCGCTGCATGCGCTTGTCCTGCCGGGGGCCGTACTCCTGGCCGCCGTGCATCACGGCCACAATAAAGTCGCACCCCTGGGCTTTCAGCTCCTCAAAGCCTTTCTTGACATCCTCCTGTCGGCGGTTGTAGTAGGTCAGGTAGCAGCCGGTGAAGCCCACCTTGACGCCATTTTTTTCGTAAATCCAGGTCTTGACGCTGTGGTCGGTGGTAGCAAACCAGTTGTGGCCGCCCTCCTCCAGCGTGCGCACCGTGCTGCGAAAGCCCGGAACCCCATAATCGTTGGTGTGGTTATTGCCCAGGTAACTGAGCTCCACACTGCCTTCGGTCAATATCTGGGCGAACTCCGGCGGCCCGCGGAAGGTGTATGTCTTTTGCGCCTGGTTGGACTTGAATTGATAGAACACATTCTCCAGGTTGATGACGGTGACATCGTCCTGCGCCAGAACGGACTGCACCTTTTCAAAGGGATAGGCGTAGCCGTGCTGCTCGATATAGCTGTCAAAGGAGGTGGGCTGCCAGCGCGTGCGCTCCTCGCTGCCCAGGGTACAATCCCCCGTGAAGCTGAGCAGGATGTCTGTCCCCTCCTCAGCGGCCTGCGCATTGGACAATACCAGGCATATCGACAGCAAAAACACAAAGCAAAAACAGCGCCGCATCTCCCGCTCCCCTCGCGCCAAAAGGCGCTCAATCCGTTTGCTATCCTACTCATTCACGGCCTGTCTGTCAATGCGTCGCGGGCCGCGCGAGGCGCTTGACACCCACCCCCGTGGCCGATACAATGCGCACAAACCCATGAGGGAGCGAAGTAACCGGCAAGGCAACCAGCAAAGAGAGCCGCGGATGGTGCAAAGCGGCCTGCGAGCAGCCGGCGAATGGACTCCTGAGGGCGGGGCCAAACGCGCAAGCCAGTAGGTCTCGACGGGATCCGCACCCGTTATCATGGCGGCATATATGCTGGTATATGGAACGAGTGGGCCTTTGGCCAATTTGAGTGGTACCGCGGTTACACCGCCTCAAGCAGTTGCTTGGGGCGGTTTTTCATTGGCTGACACGAAGGATGAAAGGGGGCTGATCATGATGCGCGAGGCTGGGCTTGCGTATTTCTGGGCGGTTGACGGAGGCCTGACTCCCGAAACCTGAACACAGAAAAAACATGATAAAAGGAGATATCCCCCATGAAAAAGATACTCACAATCGGTTTGACCCTGGCCTTGTTAATTTCCCTGCCCGCCGTGATGGCGGATGAAACCGTTCTGCAGGTAGGCATCGCCCAGTTTGCGGTGCATGGCTCGCTGGACAATTGCCGCGAGGGCTTTATCCAGGGCATGCTGGAGCATGGCTTTGAGGAGGGCGTCAACGTAACCTATGACTATCAGAATGCCCAGGCCGACATGGGCCTGGCCGCCGGCATCGCCAGCAAGTTCGTCAACAACAACTACAGCCTGATTGCCGCCATCGCCACCCCCATGGCCGTGGTGAGCGTGAACACCGCCGACGGCAAAATCCCCGTCATATACAGCGCCGTCTCCTCCCCCAAGGAGGCCGGGCTGGCCACGGCAGAGAGCCTAGGCGAAGGGCTGACCACTGGTACCAGCGATGAGCTGCCCGTGGAAAAACAGCTGCAAACCATCCGCACCCTGCAGCCCGACGCCAGGGTGATTGGCATCCTCTATACACTGAGCGAAACCAACTCCGCCGTGCAGGTGAAGCAGTATCAGGACCTGGCGCCCACGTACGGCTTCACCGTGGAGGCCATGGGCATTGCCACCGGCGCGGATGTAGCCCTGGCCGCCCCCGCCTTGCTCAAGAAGGCCGACCTGGTCACCATGGTGCTGGACAACACCGTGGTGCAGTACCTGGATGCCGTGCTGGACGCGGCCGAGCCGCTCAAGAAGCCGGTCTACGGCAGCGAAATTGAGCAGGTGGTCCGCGGCTGCGTGGCCGCCGAAGGGTTGGATTACTACGCCCTGGGCCGTCAGACCGGCCACTTGGCCGCCCGTGTGCTGAAGGGCGAGGACGCCGCTGCCATCCCATACGAAACCATCAGCGAAAGTGCCCTGTATTACAACCCCCAGGCGCTGGAGGCGCTGGGCCTCACACTGCCCGCCGAGCTGCTGGAACGCGGCACGGATGTGACGGCGAGCGAGTGAGAAGTGATGGGTTAGCGGTTAGGGGTGATTGGTTTCGCCTTCGGCGCTGCTCAAGTGTCCAGGTTCAAGACATCGTACAGTAAAAAGGTTCAAGACATCGTTGAGT
>CALNAU010000051.1 GCA_937874275.1 uncultured Clostridia bacterium
GGTGATTGAAGCAACATTGTAATGTAAAAGTTGGTACCCATTCGGGGAGGCATTCATGAACCCGGCTGTGCCAACAGCACCGCCCGCGCCTTCGACGTTGTTAATTACCATCGGCTGTCCACCGGAGTAAGTGGGGAAAACATCCGCCAGCGCGCGGAAAACTAAGTCCGCACCACCTTCTGCGGCCCAAGGCACCACGACCTCCACAGGCCTGGTCGGAAAGGCTGTCTCTGCAGACGCTGTCGATGCAAATAAGGTCAGCACCATAAGTAACGCCACTGTCAGAAATAGAGTCTTCCTCATTGATTGTCCCTCCTCGATTTTATAATCCACTAACTATTGGAAACCAAATAATGATGCCGGATTTTTTCTTCTGATGTGATAATTATAGTCGAGTGTGTCCAAGGTTGTCAACGTTTCTGAAAAAATTCTTGTATTTATAGAAATATATTTCTGTTGGGGCTCCTTTATTTTCGTTACTTGTTTAAGAGATGAAGAATGAAAAAAGAGTGAAAATGGGCGAGGTTAGTATTTTCCACCCCGCAGGGATGATTGTATTGCAGATGTATCGATCCTGTAAAAGCAGGTTCTTCTTTATTGAGATATTGCAGCAACTGAGGCGCGCGTAATCAGTTGCGGCGCGACCGAGATAGTCACACTGCTTCGGTTCTCTCCGGCTTCCGCGGCATCAATCATAATCTGTGTTGCACGCTGGCCGATGAGGTGTCCTGAAAGCCGCACCGTGGTCAGTTTGGGTGTTGCCATAGCAGCGTTGGGTATATCGTCAAAACCAATAACGGAAATATCCTCCGGCACGCGTACGCCACTTTCCACCAACCCCGCAATAATGCCGCAGGCGATCATGTCATTGAGTGCGATAACAGCAGTATACTTTTTGCTTTGTGATAGCATTTTTTTAGCCAACACCATGCCGATATTGTACTCATATAGCCCTTCATCCACATCATCTTCGTAGGGAGCGGTGATAATGTCATCCGACCCAAACGGAAGGCCATGCATTGCCATCACAAAGCGACATCCATCTACGCGCTGATGGCGCGATGAACGGCTCCGCGCCGCAGTGAGGAAGGCGATCTGCCTATGCCCTTGTGAAATGAGATACTCGGTCGCAATCCGTGCAGCCCCAAACATATCCGCTGAAGCGTTCAGAACATCCTCTAAGGGAGGAAAGCTTGATTCAAATACACATGCATGTCCGCCGCCGGCAAGATATTGCTCCAAGGCCTGCGAACTGTCATCTACCGAACAAAGCATAAGAAGAGATATTCGCATATCGTGCATGTCTTGGATATACTTCCTCTCCAGCTTCGGGTCTCGCTGCGAGGTAAAAACTATGGGCGTATAACCTCGCTTGCTCGCAATCTGCTCAATGCCCATAATAATCTGGCTGAAAAAAGGGTTCTGAAACGAAGGGATGATGATTCCGATGGAAGCACTTATCTTGGTGCGCATAATGTGTTCATGAGAGTTAGGAGAATAACCAAGCTCGCGCGCTGTCTGCAAAACGCGTTGGCGCATGTCAGCACTGACTGGGTAATCAGAATTACTTAGAACACGTGAAACAGTGGCTGGTGAGCAACCTGCGCTCCTTGCCACGTCACTGATAATAATCTTGTCGTAGGCGGCTTTTTGTTTCACGGCATCCTCATCAGTATGTCAATATTGCATGAATCAATGACAGTATATCAAAGAATTATGTTTAGTTGCAACGAGGATTAAGAAATCGAGCATAGAAATATTTCTGAACAGAAAACTTGGCTCCAGGCAACACTGTTTAGCTTCCTTTTCTGATTATTTCTCCCCTTCCTGCATGTTATCGAATATCTCTGTACTCTTACACAGCGATCCCCGGCCAGTTTTTATGCTCCCTTGTCCTGTGGCCTCCTCCTTGTTATACTATCAACAAACATAAGGTATCCGAGGGGTCTTATCCAATGCGGAGGAGGGAATATGTGATGAAGCGATTGCTGGCCCTTGTGGTGCTGTGCGCGTTGCTGCTGGGCTTGGCCTCTGCCCCGGCGCGGGCGGCCAACCTGTATATCATTCCCGACAGCGATCAACGGCTGCTCACGGAGTCGGAGCTGTGGGCATGGCAGTACGATGCCCTGGCCTACATCCTCAATGAAATCTTTGCGCGCCACGGCTTCCCCTTTGACCCGGACGGGCGGTTTGCC
>CALNAU010000052.1 GCA_937874275.1 uncultured Clostridia bacterium
AAAATGACGCCGGGGTTGGCCACCGTCTGCCACACCTTACGCTGCAGGGCCTTGTCGGGCAGCAGGATCTCCCGGTCGCGCTGGTCCAGGTAGGGGTCGTGCGGGCCCAGCCATAGCCAGGTACGCTGCGGGGATGGTGGGCCGCTGAGGATCTCCCGGTCCGCGGACAGGATATAGGCCTTTTTGCCGTTCGTTATCACGGGCTCCAGCTCATCCCGGATGCTGTCCCACAGGCGCTGGGCCTGCGCGGGGGAACAGCCCAGCCACGCGGCCAGCGCCCTGGGCGTGGTGGGGCCATAGGCGTGCACAAATTTGCGCACCAGGCGCTGCGCGGCATCCGGGCGAGGCACAAGGGGATGGCCCATCCATGTCTTGAAGGAGGTGAAGGTGGGGCTGCCGTCCCGGCGCTCGCCAAACACCACCAGCCCCAGCAGCGCGCAGGGGCGCAGCAAAAAGGAGACCGCCGCCCCGCCCACCGTCTGCCGATCGGGCTGGCCGTACATGGAGGGCCTGTTCCAGACCGCGTGGCTGCCTGGCGGCAGCAGCGGCAGCATGCGCCGGGCCAGCAGATGATCCAGCTCGGCCTTGCTGTGCACGGTGTCCCCATCCAGTGAGGGCATCACCTGCACCAGCATGTGAAGCAAATCGTCAAAGGGCAGGCGCAGCGCGTCCAGCGCCAGGCCGATGCCGTGGGTGTAGAGCCATTCCTCGCCGGGTTCCGGCACCAGCGCGGACAAAAAAACGTCGGCCTCCCCGCTGGGGAAGACGACGGGCGCGCCGCGGAAGCTCCATGCCTGCAGCAAGGCCTTGCCGGGGTGCAGCAGCACGTTCATGTCAGCCACGCCAAGGCCATCGACGCGGTTGTACAGCGCGGTTTCCCAGGCGCCGGGCGGCGTGTTTTGCAGGCCGCAGGCACCGGCGGCCTCCAGCGCGTCCGCCTTTGTCTTTCTGGCGTCAAGCCCATGGGCCATGAGGCGGTACAGGCGGATATCCCGGGCAGTCAGGTGCAGCATCAGGGGTGTCCTAATCCATCAGGCGGATGGGCGTGATGTGGATGGTCTGGCCGATGCGCAGCAGCAGGGCGATGGCCTCCTCATAGTTCATGTGCGGGCTTTGCAGGCCGAAGATGTACTCGTTGTGCTGGTCGTAATAATCCAGGTACACGCTGCACCAGCTTTCCATTCTGCCCTCCTTGCCCGGCATCTCGTAGAGGATGGCGTTTTCCAGCATGGGGCCGGCGGGCAGGTCGTGGATAATGGCCCGGTCGTGGGCAAAGCGCAGGTCTCGCGCGCCGCTGGCGGCCATGTCGTCGGCAATCAGCCCCAGGTACTCGGGCAGGCGGTCGGCTTCCTCCGTCAGGCTTTGATAGGTGGGGCGCTTGAGCTGGAAGAAGAACTGCCAGCGGTCATCGATGCTTTCCCAGACGCGGCCATCGTACACGCGGTCGGCAGTGCCCTGGGCATCGCCGTAGGCTTCCTCCAGCACCATCTCGCCCGGCAGGCTGAAGCTGTAGTGGTACACCAGGTTGTCGTGCCTGCGCATGGGCAGGTGCCCGGCGGTGTTGTCCGTCCAGCTGATGGGCGGGCTGACCTGCGTGGGCTCGCTCGCTAGGGCGGGCACCACGGCCAGCAGACAAATACACAGCGCCAGCGTTGCGGTTTTTCTCATGCGGTTCCTCCTTGCAGGGGTCGCGGGCGGCGTGCCCGTGTCAGCGAGTAGACAATCAGCCCCACCAGCACCAGGGGGAAGAGGGCAGCCAGGGCGAAGCCCCAGTTGAGGCTGCCGCCGGCCAGGTCGCTGACAAAGCCCACCATGGAGGGGCCGACCGAGCAGCCCACATCCCCCGCCAGCGCCAATATACCATACATCACCGTGCCGCCCAGCGGCAGGCGCACGGCGGCCAGGCTCAGCGTGCCCGGCCAGAAAACCCCCACCGAGAAGCCCACCAGCCCCACCCCCAGCAACGCCAGCACCGGCGTGGGGGACAGCACCAGCATCAGGTAACCGGTGAGGCACATGAGGCCGCTTATCACCATCACCCGCGGCAGGGAAAACCGCTCGGCATACCGCGCGTGCAGCACCCGGGACAGGCCCATCATGGTGGCGAAAAACGCCGGGCCCGCCAAATCGCCCACGGCCTTGGGCACCTTGAGCCCACTTTCGGCAAAGGCGGAGGCCCACTGCGACACGCTTTGCTCGGCAGCGCCAGAGCACACCATCAGCACAAACAGAAACCAGAAGGCGGGCTGCCGCAGGGTGTGGACCGCGCCCCGCATGCCCTGCTGGGCAGGTGGCTGGGTGATGGGCACGCGGGTGAAGTACCACGCGTCCGCCAGCGGCAGCAGTGCCCAGATAACGGCCAGCACGCGCCAATGACCGATGCCAAAGGCCAGGAAGAACGCGGCCGAGGCCAGCACCACAAACACATGCCCCCAGCAGTAGAAGGAGTGCATCAGGCTCATGGCCGCGGCCTTCTTCTCGGTGGGGCTGTGCTCCACAATGGGGCTCACCAGCACCTCGCACAGGCCGCCGCCCACGGCATACACCGCCACCGCCACCATCAGCCCGGCAAAGGGCGTCATCACGGCGGGCAGCACCGCCAGGCCCAGCAGGCCCAGCGCCGCGCACACCTGGCCAAAGACGATGGCCGGGCGATAGCCCACCCGGTCGACCACAAAGGCGGCGATGAAGTCCGTCACCAGCTGCACGAAGAAGTTAAAGCCCACCAGCACCGCGATGTCGGACAGGCTGAGGCCAAACTCCCCCTCAAAGGTGATGAGCAGCAGCGGCACAAAGTTGTTGACCACCGCCTGGCTGCCGATGGCCAGGCCGCAGGCGTACAGCGTGTGCTTTGCGTCCAGCAGCCCGCGGGTGCGCCTCACGCGGTCAGCTCCGTGCCCGCGCGGCCATGCAGCGCCTCCGCCGCCTTCTCCAGCGAGGTGACGATGGCCCGGCGGCCGGGGCCGCTTTTTACAAACCGCAGCGCCGCCTGTACCTTGGGCAGCATGGAGCCGGGGGCGAAGTGCCCCTCCCGGATGTACTGCTCGGCCTGCGCTGCGGTCATGCGCGCCAGGTCCTGCTGGTCGGGCTTGCCGTAGCGGATGCTGATGCGCTCCACGGCGGTGAGAATCAGCAGCGTATCGGCGTTCACATCCTCGGCCAGCTTTTCGGCAGCCAGGTCCTTATCGATCACGGCGGCGGTGCCCGACAGGGTGCCGTCTGCCGCCTCCGTTACCGGGATGCCGCCGCCGCCCACGCATACCGGCACAAAGCCGGCCTCCGTCAGCGCGCGGATGGCGTTAATCTCCACAATGCGCTTGGGGTCGGGCGAAGCCACCACGCGCCGCCAGCCGCGGCCCGCGTCCTCCTTGAGGGTCCAGCCCTTCTCGCCGGCGATGCGCTGGGCCTCCGCCTCGTCGTAGAAGGGGCCGATGGGCTTGGTGGGGTTTTGAAAGCCGGGGTCCGCACCATCCACCACCACCTGGGTAAGCACCGTGACGGCGGCCTTGTCGATGCCCGCCTCGCGCAGCGCCTCGCCCAAACCCTGCTGCAGATGATAGCCGATGAGGCCTTGGCTCATCGCCCCGCACACGTCAAAGGGCATGGCCGGGGTGATGGCGGTGCTGTGTTCATTTTGCAGCACAATGCGGCCCACCTGCGGCCCGTTGCCGTGCACCACCAGCAGGCGGCCATCCCTGGCGAGCGGCGCGATGAGCGCGGCGGTTTTCTTGACAACGGCCAGTTGGGCTTCGGCGGTGGCGGGGCCTTTGGCTTCCTGCAGGGCATTCCCGCCCAGGGCGACGACGATGGTTTGCATGCTACACTCCTTATACAGGCATTCGCCTGTTCTTAATCCATTTACTCATATTCCACCTGTACACCGGCGGAAGCCAGCAGGCGCACCGCCTCGGGGAAGGAGAACCGGGCGCCCCGCATGCGGCAGCTGGGCAAATCCACCTGCCAGCCCGTCGCCCCGCGGAAGTCGGCCTTGGTCAAGTTGCAGTCGGCAAATTCCGTCCGCAGCAAGCTGCACGAGTGAAATCCCGCACCCGACAGGTCGCACCCGCTGAACAGGCCGTCCACGACCTCGTTGCCGCCAAAGTCAAACCCGGCCAGCGCCATCTGCTGAAAGGTGACATACTTGAGCCGGCAATTCGTCAGGCGCTCCAGCGGGGCCATGAAACGGGAGGCGGGCAGCCAGTCGGCGGCTGTCAGCCCCACCAGGTCGCACTGCTCGAAGGAAAGGCTGCGTATCTGCGTGCGCCGGCTGGTCACGTTGATCACCTTGCACCCCGTCCACGTGCACGCGGCAAAGGCACAGTCCGTCAGCACACCGCCTTCAAAGGTGCAGTTGATAAAATGGCAATCCACAAACCGCAGATGGTCCAGGTGCTCGTCCTCCAGGCGGAGGCCTTCAAACGTTTGCCCCTCGTACAGCCGCTCAGCCATGGGCGGTATCCTCCGATGGTCGGCAGGCCATGATGTGGCGAAAGCGGAAGCCCTTGTACCAGCCGCCCTTTTCCTTCTCCCGGCGCACCTCGCGAAAGCCAACGCTTTCGTAGATGGGCATCACATGCTCGTTGCCGGCCACCACATCCAGCGTATACAGCGGGTATTGGCGGCGCGCCAGCAGGTGCGCCAACATGCGGCCGGCCAGGCGCTGGCCGCGTGCATTTTCCCGTACCGCCACCCAGTCCACATGCCCTTCACCGGGCTCAAAGGTGCGCGGGCGGCGAAACTCATCGCGCATAACCTGCAGCGCGAAGAACCCGCGTACCGGCCCCAGGCTGCGCATCACAGGCTCCTTAAGCGGCTCTACCGAGTAGCCCCGCTCATCCCCGCAGCCAACCGCGCCCAGCACCTGCCCGTCCGGGCCGACGGCGACGGTGAAGCGCTCGGGCTGCACCAGGTGGGCCAGCAGCCCGGCAATCTCCTGCCGGGATTTGCCGATGGCACGGAAGTACTCGTAAAACGCCTCGGCGACCGCCTGCGCGATGCCCGCGCGGTCGCCCTCCTGCCCGGGCCGAATCAGAATGTCCGCAGGCTGCGCGCTCATGCCTTGTCACCACCCGGCCGGTAGGCCAGCAGGTAGCGGAAGCTGAAGCCCTTGAGCGCGGCGGCCTTCTCGGGCTCGGTGCCCGTGCGGGCAAAGCCCAGCCCCTCAAACAAGGGGAGTGCCTGCTCGTTGCCCTCGGTAACGTCCAATGTATACAGGGCATGCCCCTTGCTGTCCAGGATATGGCGCAGCATCCCTTGGGCCAGCCCCTGCCCCCGGTCGGCCTCGCGCACAGACACAAAATCAAGATGCGCCTGCCCCGGCTGGAACGCCTTGGGGCGGGTCACCATCTCGCGCAGGGCGGCGGCGGCCAGGTTGCCCTTGATGAAGCCCATGGCCTCGCGCAGCACCTGGGGCTGCACGGAAATGGCATAACCCTCCGCGTCAGACAGCCCCACCGTGCCCGCCACCCGGCCTGTATCCTGTGCCACCGCCACGGTAAAGCGCTCCGGGTGCAGCATGGGCGCCAGCCCGCGGGCCACGCCCTTTCTGTCCTGGGTGAGGGATTTGAACATATAGTAGTATGCCTCCGCCATGACATCGGCGATGCCCTGGCGGTCAGCCTCTGTACCGGTTCTGATGAGGTAAGGCATGGTGTTCCTTTCGTGCCCGCCTATAGACGGATGGTATAGATGCGGCTCATCTCGCCCCATACGTCCGGGCGGCTTTCTACATAGGTGAAGCCATGGCGTTCATACAGCCCCACATGGTCGGTGGCCAGGTACACCTGTCGATATCCCTGCCTGTCGGCCTCCGCCAACGCGTGGCGCAGCAGCATCCCGGCGCAGCCCTGTCCCCGCCATTGGGGCACAGTATACAGGAAACCAAGCCAGGGGAACAGGCTTTCATCCGCGATGCAATCCCTTTGCGTCAGGGTGACGAAGCCCACCGGCTCACCTCCTGCCATCAGGAAGTACAGATGCCCCTCCGGCCCCAGCACATCCTCAAAGCGGTTTTCCGCAAGCAGCGCACGCAAAAATCCGGCTGCCCGCCAGTCACAGCTTGATAAAAAGGCAAGCATCCGCTGTTGCTGCGGATGACTGTGCCATGCCTGGATATGAAACGCCTTGTCGCTATGTTTTCTTTGTGT
>CALNAU010000053.1 GCA_937874275.1 uncultured Clostridia bacterium
CTGGCACAAGGATCGGGGGGCAGGTCACGCCCGTCAAATGTGAGGCGCAAAAACGGATCCTCCGCGCCGGCGTAGGCAATGTGCTCGGCGCTGACAAGCATGGCCGGGGCGATGCCGGGGTAGTAGTGCAGGGCGTAGTCAATCTCGCGGCAAACCTGCCCGTCCGGCGCGCGGCGCCCGTCAAGCAACCAATCCCGCGCCTCCGACAGCGGCAGGCATACCCGCCGCTTGTATACGACGCCGTGATACTTTTTCTTCAGTTCCACAAACACCGTATCGCCCGCCTTTGGCACGCCATAGCTGCGCACGCGCAGTTTTTCCTTATAGACCGGTTTATCCAGAGAAGCGCGGATCAGACGGTGATCCGGCGTATCCAGATAGACGCTCAGCACCGTAGTTTTTCCATACGCGTCCGCCACGATGCGCGTCCCGGCGATGGCCATAAACCGCTCGTATTGTTCCTCACAAAGCAGAAATTTCTTTTCATAGCGTTCAAACGTATACTGCATCCTGCAACCTCCCTGCAGCGTACCATGTTTTCGACCTGGCCCGAGTTTAACACAGGAACCTTAATGAAAACCAAACCGTTTTCCCTGGAATTGTATCCGCTTTGTGAACAATCGCGCCTTGCCTGAGGAAACGCCCGTTGATTTTTGCAGTGCCTGGCCGGCGTCAAGGCCCATTTCCCGCTGGAGTATTGCGGCGTTGACTCCATATGTGCGCCGGATTGGCCAAATCCTGCACCCCGACGGCGTTGGCCTGCCGCTTTCCGCGGTGGCATGCTTGCAAAACCATTTCTGCCATGACATGAAAAGCGCCGCCGATTTTGTTCGGCGGCGCTTGCGTGACCGGCCTTGCCGGCGGGCTCCACGCTTTGGCGGATGTATCCACAGCTTCCGGTGCGCTTGGGTTGTGCTTTGTCTGTCCTCCAGCTTCGTTCACCCACGGGGCGATGATTTCACCGGGTGTTTCAGCGTTTCAATGGCGTCTACTTCGCCGCGGTAACGCAGGCGCGGCGTGTTGACAGGCTTTACATAGCGAATGATATTCGCCAGCAGCAGTTGAATTTCGTCAATATAGTATACCGGGAACTCCTCATGCCCAGGCGCAAGATAGAACACCTTGCCAGCGCCTTTGTGCCAACCGCAAACGCTGCGCAACACTTCCCCGCCTTCAAACCAGCTGATAAACACCAATTCATCGGGGTTGGGAATGCACCCAGGCTCGCCATACATCTCACTGCAGGGAATTTCAATGTACTCTTTTTGCAGCCCAGCCAGAATGGGATGGCTCCTGTCGACGACCCACATGCGCTCCATCTCGCCCAGCTCCCGGTATTTCCCAATGGGCGAAGGGCAGCCCAACAGCTTGCGCGCGGGTTTTCCGTGGAAGCCAGCGTGCAGCAGCACCAGGCCCATGCCGTTCAAAACCGCGTTCATTACCCGCTCGGCCGCCTGTTCCGAAACCTGGTCATCATAGAGATGGCTCCACCATACCAGCACGTCCGTCTCATCAATTATCTGCTGGGAAAGGCCGCACTCGGGGTCGGACAGGTTTGCGGTGCGAATTTCAAAATCGCAATGCGCGCCCAACGCCCCGGCGAGATATGTATTGATGTCGTTGGGATACAGCGCAATCGCGCGGGGTTCCAGTTCCGGGTCAATGCCCTCGCTCCAAATGGTTACACGGATCTTGTCCATATTCACGCCTCCTGCAGTAGAGATTACAAAATCGTTTCGAAAATCAGCCCTTGACGGCTCCAGAGGTCATGCCGGCAATGATATGCTTTTGCATTGCGATATACACAATCAGAATCGGGATGAGCGTAAGCACAATGACCGCGCAAATCTTGCCCCATTCCTGCTGCATGACGCCCCAGTAGTTGTACACCATCAGCACCATCGTCCACTTGGAAGAACTGTTGAGCAAATAGAGCGGGGAAACAAAATCATTCCAGGCGCTGATGAACGTCAAGGTCGCAACGGTGACGGTGACCGGCTTGAGCAGCGGAAAGATCACCTGGAAGAACAACTGCGATATATTTGTGCCATCAATAATGGCCGATTCGTCGATTTCCGTAGGAATTGTGCCGATGAAATTGTAATACATAAACGCCGCGAAGGGGATGCCCAGCGCCGCATACGTCAAAATCGTTCCAAAATAGGTGCCGTTGAGGTGCAAGGCCTTCAATATTTGCAGCGCGGTGATGTAATTCACAGGGGCGATCAGCCCTGCAAAAAACATGTAGAAGATAACTCGATGCAGTTTTGACTTTCTGCGCCTGATGACAAACATGGCCATTGCCGTCACCACCATGCAAACCAGTACGCATCCGGAGGCAATGAGCAGACTGTTGAAGAAGGAACGCACGATCTGCCCGCCATCCAACACTTCCGCATAGTTGGAAAGCACCCAACCGTCCCGCGGCCATTCCAGGTTCATCATGGCCGAATCGCGGGTCGTTTTGAAGGAATTGACAACAATAACCGCGAATGGCACCAGTATGATTAAACTGAGTATCCATCCTATAACCGCGGACAGGATGGCGTTTCTCTTGCGCTTTTGCGCCATGGTCAACATCGAAACTCAAGCCTCCTTCGGTGCGATCAGCTTCAGGGCAGCAAGGGCAATCAGCATGGTCAGTATGGAGATGAAGGTGGAAAGCGCATTGCTGAGGCCGTATGCGCCCATTCCGTAGGTTTTAAACACAAATGTGCTGATTACCTGCGTAGTATTTCCGGGGCCTCCATTGGTAAGCGCCATCACGATGTCGAACACCTTCAGGCCGTGAATAATGTTCAATATCACGTTTGTGGTTATCGACGGGCGCAGGAAGGGCCAAGTTATATATCGAAATTGCGCCATCGCATTTGCGCCGTCCAATTGCGCGGCCTCATAGTATTCCTTGTCTATCATCTGAAGCCCCGCCAGGAAAATCACCATATTCAGGCCGATGGATTTCCAGATTTCTACCGCAATGACCGCGCCAAGCACCGTGCTGCGGTTTGTAAGCCAGCTTTTTGTAATGGCGTCCAGCCCAATGGCGCGCAGGCCTTCGTTTAAAATGCCGTCCGGCGCCAGAATGGAGGTAAAAATCATGCCGATAATCAGCGAGGAAATTGCGTACGGCATGAAATACACGCCGCGCATGAGATTCTGCGTTCTGAACTTGCGGTTGAAAAACAGCGCCAGCGCCAGGCCAACGACGATTTTTCCAACAGACGCGTAGACCGTGAACACCAAGGTGTTCTTGATTGCCAGCAGATAGGCGTTGTCCGGGTTGAAAATTTCCAGATAGTTGCGCAGCCCCACGAACTTGATTTCAGAGCTCATGGCGTTCCAGTTCGTGAGCGAATAGCCAATGCCGAATATCACCGGGATGATGAACAACAGAAAGTAGATGATAAACGCCGGCATGGTAAACCATGAACGATATATCTGTTTCTTGTACACGATGTTTTCACCCTTTCAGAGGTGTTCAATGGCATAAAATAAGCCGACGGGATGTTGCACCCGCCGGCCATCCATGGTTTATTCAACCACGCCGAACATGATTGCACGATCCTTGTCAATTTGCTGAACTGCTTCCAGCGGGGTTTTGTCGCCAATCCACATTTCTATATAAGCGCGGCCAATCGGGTCTGCGGAATAGAAGGGAATGCGCGTGGTGTAATCGGGGCCGGAAACATTGTCGCAGCTTGCCATCAGCGTCTCATACTGATAGGTCACATCCTGCTCGACATTTTTGAAGGTGATGATGGGCATTTTGCTCTCGTCGTAGACATACTGCAAGTTCTCCTGACGGGCGAGGAACTCAAAGTAGGCCAACGCCTCGGGAATCATATCGGATTCCTTGTTGAGGACCATGCCCATCGAGCCGCCGCTGTTGCTGAAGGTGTTGTTTCCCGCCAGGGGGATGATTGTGAGCGGCCAGTTTTCCACGCCCGCCTCGGGATACAGTTCCTCAATTTGGTCGGCAGCGCTCATATGGCATACCATCATGCCGAACTCGCCGGAGGCCATCGCCTCAGCACGGTCGTTCCACTTCTGACTGAGCCAATCCTCTTCTTCGCCGAAGTAACCGCGCTCTACAAGTTCCATCATCTGCTCAGAAAAGGTAATCACTTCGGGATAGTCTTCGAATTTGCCGGAAGGATCGCACAGCTTTTCATACATATCGCCGTACTTACGGTTCAGCCAGTCGCCCGTTTCCAGCAGCCATACGCAGGCGTGCCATGTATCCGCACCGGGCTCAAAAATAGGCGTTACGTCGATTTCCTGCAAGGCGTCGCAAATTGCAAGCAATTCTTCAAACGACGTGGCGGGTTCCATGCCGATTTGTTCAAGCAGTTCCGCGTTGTAGAGGATGCCCCAGCCGTCCAGACTGGAAGCGGCGAAAAACACCACATTGCCGTCGTAGGTTATGCTTTCCAGCGCCCAGTCCGCATACTCGCTGACCCAGGGCTGACCGGAAAGGTCATAAGCGTACTTTTCCGGAGAATATTCCGACAGGCCCAGGCCGGGGTTGGAGAAGAAAATATCCACGCCGTCGCCGGAGGCCAGCTTCGCCTTGACCACGTTGCCGTATTGATCATCGGGAATCAACTGGAAATCAATGTTGACGCCGGTTTCCGCAGTGAAATCCTCGGCAAGTTTCCGGTTGTAATCTTTAATCCAGTCCTGAGAGGCGCAGACCACCAGCGTAGAGCCGGCCCGCAGCTGCGTTTCCTCCGCCAGCGCCGCCGCGCCAACGAGAAGCATGCTCAAACAGAGCAATAGGGCGAACAGTTTCTTCATGTTTTCCTTCCTCCTTGCAATTCTCTTGATGGGCCCCACAGCGCGCAGGCCTCATCGCTGAGGACATTATAACACTGCAAAAGATTCCGTTTAAATGCAAAAAACAAACCAGATTATTTGGATATTTCCAACTGCATTGCTTTATCTTGTTTAATTCTGCCGCCGATTGTGACGCATGCGCCCTCTCCGGGACGACTGTCGATCCAGAAGATCATGTCCTCTCCATAGGTCAGCATTAGCCGCAAAAAGGTGTTCATAATCCCCATGCCGTGCAGGGTAAGCTGCGGAATCCTTCCGCCGGATTTCAAAACGCGCATCTTTTCCCGCAGTGCGCGCAGATTTTCGGGGTCAAAGCCATTTCCATCGTCCCACACCATAACCTTCCAAAAATCCCCCTCGAGGCCAATGCGGATGCCGATGTGCCAGACAGGGGCTTTTTCCGTGGCATGTTTGATGGCGTTTTCAATAAGCGGCTGAATGACCAACTTCGGCGCCATTACGTCCATGGCTGACTCTTCCGTTTCCACGCTGAAAACAATATCGCCCTGATAGCGCATTTGCATAAGGTCCATATAATTTTGCGCATGCTGCAATTCCTGGCGCAGGGACACCGGGTGAAGTTCCTTGGAAGAGATGTATTCCAGTATGTTGGAAAGGTTGCGGCAAGCCGTCTGTACGGTATCGGTTTCCCCTTCCGCCACCATGATGTTGATTACAGCCAGCGTATTGTAGAGAAAATGCGGGTTCATCTGGGCCTGCAGCGCAAGCATTTTTGCATGTATTTCTGCATTTTTCAATTCCACAACCTGGCTTAGCGAATGCTTCAAGCGATCCGTCATCTGGTTGAAGGCGTTGCCCAACTGGTCAATTTCGGCCACGCCGGAAGGCTTATGGCGCTGTACCGCTTCGTCCAGGTGGTCCAAATTGCATGAATCCACGCAGGCGCACAGGCGCAAAAGCGGCACGGAAAACCGGTGGCTCAACAACAGGCTGATGACCGCCGCCGCCGCAAGGATCAAAAGCGTTTCCCCAATCATGGAAGCAATCAGTTGTGTAAGTTGCTGATTGTGGATTTCGGTGCCCGGGGCAACCACTACGTACCAATCCGAATATTCGGCGCCGCTGCAAAAGAAAAATTCCTCCCTTCCTGTAAATGGATTGCGCGTAACAGAGCCGTTTTCAGCGCTGCCAACAAGGCTGAAATAGTGCCCGGCGCTGTCCGCAACCGCCGCACTTGAAGAAAAGACGATATTGCCACTTCCGTCCAACACATAAACGTTGTCCCGCTTGGAATCGCCCTCGGAATAAGATACGGCGCGGGCAACGATTTCCTCCAGGCTGTCGTAATCCAGCAGCACTTCCACAACCGCGCGGGCCGACGAGCCCACCAGCAGGCCAAAGCCGCGGCATACGGAAACAACCTCCACCTCCCTGCCGCTCACCTCCCGCGTGTGCAGCGGCACGACCAGCACTTTGCCGTCCAGGCGGATGGCCTCCCTGTACCAGTCGTATGTCTGCGGGGATTCTTCCAAATGCGTATACCCGTATTCCTGTCCAAAGGCGTACCGGTATCCATCGTCGGTAATGATGTTCATGTGGAAAAATATCAGCTCCGGCCCGCAAATGGAATAAACCAACTCATTCAAGTCCGTCTGCAAGCGGTAGAGGTCGGCGCCGGTGCTGCCCGGCATGGCGCCGAGAATGGATTCCCTGAGCTGCGCGGAAAACGTCATTCTTTGGCTCAATAGCGCCAGTTGATAGACCTCTTCGTCCAGTTGCTGCGCCACGTTGGAAGCAATCAGTTCCATGGAGGTAAAAATGTCCCTTTTCAACGCGTTAAAGCGCTGTATGGTGTTGAAGGTTCTGAAAACTGCGATTACCAGCAACAAAATGGCGGTAATGCCCGTAAACATGCGCGCGCGCATCGTATGGGTGGATTTTAACATATCTATGCACCTCCCACGAATAGACAGGCGTTTATATCCATCATCAGTATAGAACGTAAAGAATACTTTTGTCAAGCCAAAATTTTTCCGGGACTTGCCCAATCACAGAAAATGTGTTAAGGAACTGCTGATTTAATCCCGCTAGTAGTCAATTCGTGGTAAAATGCAGGAAGTAACCAGAATAGCAGGAGAGTGTGCCATGAAGCAGCAGACCTTTAGCGATATAGAGTATGGCGGCAGGGCCAGGACCACCAGGCGCGAAGAGTTCCTGGACACCATGAATGAAATCATTCCCTGGGAAGAATGGGTGGGATTGATTCAACCGTTCTACTATGAGGGAAAAAGAGGGCGTCCCCCGAAGGGAATCGAGAAGATGCTCCGGATGTACCTGCTGCAGGGATGGTTCAACCTGTCGGACGAAGGGGTGGAAGACGCGATTTATGACAGTTATGCGATGCGGAAGTTCATGGGCATCAACTTCCTACAGGAGAAGTCGCCGGATGCGACGACGCTGTTGAAGTTTCGCCGGATACTGGAGAACAGCGGGCTGGGCAAAGCGATGTTTGAGAGCATCGTGAGGGATCTTGAAAGCGCGGGACAGCTCATGCGCGGGGGCAGCATCGTGGACGCGACGATCATCAATGCGCCGTCTTCGACAAAGAACGAGAAGAAAGAGCGCGACCCAGAGATGAAGCAGACGATGAAGGGTATGGAATGGAAGTTCGGGATGAAGATACACATCGGCGTGGACGCGGGCTCAGGGTATGTGACGGCGGTGGAAGGGACGGGCGCGAACGTGCACGATGTGGCGGTTGGCCCAAAGCTGTTGCGCAAGGATGACCGAGTGGTTTATGGAGATTCGGGGTATCTGGGGCTGGATAAGCGTGAGGATGTTGTCAGTGATCCGGCGTTGTCGGGGATAGAATACCGGGTGAACAGGCGTCCTGGAAAGGCGTACAGGAAGTATGCCAATGATGGGCAGGCGTGGGAAAAGGTGATAGAGCGGCAGAAATCGGCGGTGCGCAGCAAGGTGGAGTTTCCGTTCCGGTTCATGAAAGTGCAGTGCGGATTCCGCAAAGCGGTTTACAGGGGCATTGCCAAGAACCTGAACCGCGCATTTGTTCTGCTGGCCAGTTCCAACCTGTATGCCTGTGCCAGGGCTGGCCGGAGTTTGCAGCCCTTGATGGGATAGGTCTGCCCAAAATGAGGAAGAACTGTTGAAAACGGTGTGGAAAGCAGGGATACTGGAGCGAAAAGAGGCTGCGGAGCTAGAGGAATAGAGTAAAAGTGCACTTCTCTATTGCAGAGACGCTTTGCCTGCTCATAAAGTGCTCGTTAATCAGCGGTTCCTTAAATAACTCGAAAGGAGGAGGGGTTATGAGCGAGCGGTTTCGCACCATCGTCGTAGAAGACGAGCCTTATATTCTCGCCTATCTCGCCCGGCGAATCGAAAGCCTCGACGAGCGGTTTGAAGTGATTGCCAAGGCGCGTCACGGCGCAGAAGCGCTGGAACTGGCAACACAGATGCGGCCGGATGTGGTTTTTTCAGACGTATATATGCCCCGCATGGATGGCATTGCCCTTTCCAAAGCGTTGCGGGAACTGCCAAATCCTCCGGTTGTCGCCATCGTCAGCGGTTTTCGGGATTTTGATTATGCGCGGGAGGCCATGCGCAACGGCGTACAGAATTATCTGCTCAAACCCATTTCAGACGACGAGTTGCGCGGCGTCCTTGGCGAAATTGGCGCGAGGCTTGCCCTTTCCCACGCTACGTCCGATTCTGAAATCATCCGGCGCGCCGTCCTTGTGAGCCTCAGTGCCGAAGAAGTGCCTCCGCGTTTTGCCCGTTCCAAATTCTACCCGTTTTTGCTCAATCTGGGCGCGCTGGCCACTTCCATTTCCGGAATCGAACACGATCAGGCCCTGTCACGGCAGCTAAACGCTCTAAGCGCTGCGCAAATTGCCGCTTGCTGCGGGTTGGATGAACACAAAGTTTGGTTCTACCGCGCAAATTCCTATGCCCAGCGCCTGATTGTTCTTGAAAGCAATGAAACCGTCCCCGATGCAGAAGCTATATTTGCGCATCTGCAAAAACGTATCAGCGCATTCCCCGTGAATCTCTGCACCAATGCCACGCCCTGCGGCCTTGGCGAATTGCATGCGCGCCAGCTGGAACTCAATAGCCTTCTGAACCGCCGGCTTTCTCCCGGAAACAGCGCGTTGATCCGGGCCGACGAGCCCCTTCCCCCAGTCTGCACAGTGCTTGGCCGGGAAATCATCAACGCCTTTTGCGGCTTTTTGCGCATCGGCAAACACGGCCAGGCCCGCGTGCTTCTTTCGCAAGCGCTGGAGCAATGGCAGGAAAAATGCTGTCCGCAATACCAGATTCACAGCGAGCTGTCTGCGCTGATACAGGCCTGCGCCAGCCTGAGCAACGCTACGGAAAGCGAGAATATCTATCTGGCGGAGTACTATGCGTCCGCCGCAATCTGCGCTGCGCCTCGGCTATACGACGCCCTGGAGCAAATCTGGAACACACTGGACGACCTTTTGTTTCATCACAACGCCCACAGCGACTACTCGCAAAAAACGGCGGATGATATTGTAAACTATCTGAACGCGCACTATGCGGACGATATTACCGTGGAATCCATCGCGGACATATTGGGATTCAACGTCATTTATCTCAACCGGATTTTCAAAAAACACCAGCAGATTCCCATATTGCAGTATTTGATCAATCTGCGCATTGAAAAGGCAAAGCATATGATGCTTGAGCATCCGGATCTGCCCGTCGCAATCATCGGAAGAAACGTTGGATATAACGATCCGCACTATTTCAGCCGCGCTTTTAAAAAAATCACCGGCCTGCCGCCCACCGAATGGCGCACGGAACACGGCATATAAACGCGCTGTCTGCAGAATTATCCACGCCCTTGGGTTTGTTTTTTGCATGTACTTTCATCACCTCACCCGATACAATCGTGGTGAGGTGATCTTATGAACGTCCAACGCGGCGACAAAACCATCATTCAAGGTTCCAACTATACGCTGACCCATGACCGGGCCGACCCACATTACGTCCGGCTTTGCTTTGACAGCGGCATCGGCGCGCGCCTGCTGCTGCCCTCAGGCTGCGACCGCGACGAGCGTATCGACGAATTCGTGCGCCAAACCTCCCTGCGCGTACAGGAGAACGGCGCCGCCGTCGAGTTGACCGCTGAATACGAAACCACGCTATGGACGCGCGCTGTCTACACCTTCCGCTGCGAAGAGGAGCGCGTGTTGTACGGCTATACCGTCTATGGCAACGGGAGAATTGACCTGATTCGCTTTTTTGAAGGCTTTTTGCAGGACGATCCCGCCAGGGACGTCTACTTTTATCCTTACTTCTGCGGCCCAAACCGCCAGCTGTCCTACCATCGAAGCTACAAGGAATTTGCGCACTCCTCTGTACCGGCGTTCAGCGACGTATATACCTTTGCCGTCAATTCGTCGGACAAGCGCTGGTTCAAGTATTACCAGGATTCCAAAATTCGCATCAACAGCGACCGCCACTACGACGGAGGCGACTGGCTGGCCACGCCGCCGCCCTATCTGTATCTGCTGTCCGATGCAAAGCACAGCGCCTATATTTCCATGGGCCTGGTTGCGCAGCCAGGGGAGAACAGCTTCCTGGAATACGCCTACCTGGGCGGAGAGGGCTTCGGCCTCAGCCTGGATTACGATGGCTATACCCACTGCGAAGGCGTCTGGTCCTCTCCGCAAATCCTGTTTTCGCAATATGCGCAGGATGAATACGAGGCCCTGCATGGCTATTGCGAATATCTCCGCAAAACCGGAGCCTGCCCAAGCGCAGACAGGTCCAACATTCCTTCCTGGTGGCGAAAACCCATCTTTGGAGGCTGGGGAGAACAGGTCTTCCACTCCAATCGTTGGCCGGAATTTTTTGGACAGAAATCGCAGAATTGGGATAACGACAACGTGCATCTGTTCTGCACGCAATCCGCCTATGAAACCATGTTGGCCACGTTGGAGCGCAAGGGCGTGGAGCCCACCATACTCATCGTTGACAACCGCTGGTTTCAGGCGGATCACCAGTTTGACGTGGACGAAACGCTCTGGCCGGACATGAAGGGCTTTATTGCGAGGCAACACGCCAAGGGCCGCAAGGTGATTTTGTGGACGTCTCCCTGGCATTATTGCCACTCCGGCACCGGTTTGGAGGTTCCCGTAACCGCGCAGATGATCTACGACGAGCGCAACGCCTACACGCTGCGCATGGATACGAACGTATTTTATAAGTCCTGCAAGCTGGACATGGTCAAGAAGCGCGAGCCCGTCGTCATTCCCCCTTCTACGCTCACAGAGCCGACTTTCCGCTTTTTTGCGGATCCGCAAAACCCTGCGTATGAAGCGCTGCTTCGCTCCAAAATTACATACCTGCTTTCACCCGACGGCTTGGATGCGGATGGATTTGAGTTCGATTACACGCATTTCCTTCCCGTTCATCGCGGCCTGATGCCTACAATTCCGCGAGAAAAGCAACTGTATGGCGCGGAGCTGCTGCATGCCCTGATGGAAATTTACTATTCCGCAGCCAAAAATGCAAAACCCGACGCGCTCATCATCGCGCATACGTTCAACCCGTATTTCAACGACGTGGTGGACATGCTGCGTTTGCAGGACATCTATACCGACCGCGCAAGCGTTGTACCGCAGATGAACCACCGCGCCCAGATTGCCAAACGGGTAATGCCGGATTGCGCGATTCACACCGACCAGCATCCAATGCCTTCCCTGGCCGCGTGGCGGGAGTACGCCCGTTTTCAGCCCAAAATCGGCAATCCATGCCTGTACTATGTCACGGGCATTGAAACCACGCGCGAACTGCTCGAGGACTGCGATTTTGAAATGCTGCGCGAAATTTGGTCTACCTACAATAAATCTCTGGATGAAGGGAGCGACAGAACATGAAGCGGTTTATTCAAGTGGGTACCGGCGGTTTTGGCGAATACTGGTGCAGCACAGTGTTGCCGCGGGTGGCTTCGTTTGCCCGCCCCGTCGCCGCCGTGGACATCAACGCACAGGCGCTGCAAAACGCTCGCAGGTTCCTGGATCTGCCCGAGGAGCGTTGCTATCTTGATTTGCAAAAGGCCCTGCACGAAGTGGAAGCTGATTTTGTAAACATCGTCGTTCCGCCGCAAATGCATGAAAGTGTCATTGACATCGCCATTGCGCACGGTTTGGATGTCGTTTGCGAAAAACCCCTCGGGGGCGACATGGCCGCCTGCGTCCGCATTTACAACAAGGTAAAGTCCTCGGGACGCAAGTTGGCCGTAACCATGAGCCACCGTTTGGAGGTGGAGAAGCAAACCGTACAGTCCATGGTTGAATCCGGAAAGTACGGAAAATTGCAATACATCGTTTCCCGCCTTGCGCTGCGCCGCGGCGATACTTCCAGGCAGGAACCGCTCACCGCAGAAAACCTTGTTGCATCGCTGATCAACAACGGCCTGATTCACAATCTGGACACAATGCGCGGCGTGAGCGGAAGCAATGCGAAAACCGTATACGTAAACGGATGGGCCTCCGCGCTTGCCGGTTATGCCAATGCCGCCTCCGCGCTGGTCATCCTGGAGATGGAAAACGGCGTGCGCGCGATGTTGGAAGCCAGCCATGCCAACGCCAGCGCCCTGGATGGATGGAGCGACGAATACCTGCGCGCCGAGTGCGCCCTGGGCACAATTGTTGCGGACCACCGCAAGGTAACCGTGCGCAGCGATCTGGGCTATCCCTACCCGGAAACCGCCGCCATTCCGCTTCGTCAGGCCTCTTATTGGGATCACGCGCTGGTCATCCATGATTTTGTGCGTTGGCTGGATGGCGGTGAGCCGCCAACCACAAACCTTGACGAAAACCTGTACTGCTGTGCGTTGACATATGCGGCGATGGAAAGCGCGTTGACGGGTACAGTTGTGGACGTACGGCAATTTCTGGAAAGGCATCTGAGCGCTCATGAATGACCGCAGGCGATTAAAGCTGACGACAGCGTATCTGTTTGCCTTTATGGCCTCTTTCGCATTGAGCAGCACCATGTTTTCCACGGTGCTGCCCAAAATGATTGAGGATTTTCACCTGTCCCTGTCCATGGCCGGCCTTCTGCCCATGTGCACAAGCGTGGGAAACCTCATTGCCATGGCGCTCACCGGCCTGGTTGGGGATCGCACCCGAAAGTCCGTCTATGTCGGCCTAATTTCCGCCGCCATGGGCGTTATGCTTCTGGCCGTTTCCCCTGCCTCTTCTTTTGCGATGCTGCTGGCCGCGTTGCTGCTGCTGGGCGTATGCACAAGTTCGCTCAATCTCATGCTCACTGCCTATGTGTCGGATATTTATGGAGAGCGCCGTTCCAGATACATCAACCTGCTGCATGTGTGTTTCGGCATCGGTTCTCTGGTTGGCCCGCTATATCCCACGGCTCTTGGCGCTGCGGACCTTTCCTGGCGCTTTGCGTACATGATGCTCGCCGTCGTCGTTTTGATTCTCAGCGCCGCGTACTTCCTGACGCTGCGACGCCTGGGAGCGCCGGCGTCGTTTGCCGACGCAAACGCGTCCGCCGCGCCAAAAGAAGCGGGAGGCGCCATGGGCCTGTTGCGCTCGTCCAGCGTATGGGTGCTGGGCATCGTGAGTTTTTTGTATATGGGCGGACATCAAAATGCCTTCAGCACATGGTTCCAGACGCATCTGCAGCAGGCGAATGCAGCCCTGTACCCGGAAAGCCTGACCTCCGCCTGCATGACCATTTACTGGATTGGCATGGTGATAAGCCGCCTGATCGGTTCAGCGCTGCCGCAAAAGTTCTCTTCGCGAAGCATCATCTTGACCGCCTCCCTTGTGGGCGTGTGCGCGCTCAGCGGCGGTCTGGCAATCGACGCGCCTGCCGGCTGGGTTGTTTCCGTGTCTTTGCTTGGCATTGCAACAGGTGTGATTTACCCGCTCACCTTCGCCATCTCTTGCGCGTGGTTCCCTTCCAACTCCGCCCTGGTCAGCAGTATTGTAGGCGTTTTTTCCTCGCTGGGCAGCATTCTATTCGGGTATCTGATGGGGTTCATGGAGGAACTGTATCCCTCCGTTGCGCTTTGGCTTCCTGTCGCAGCGCTGTTGAGCGTATTTGTCATTGTCCTTCTGTTCATGAAAAACCCTCAAACGACGGATATACCCAAAACGCCGGAACGAACGGAGCCATCATTCCAGAAGTAATGAAGCTGTGGATACCAGGGCGACATTTACAGTGGAATGAGGTGTTGCTTAGTATTATTGGGTCTTATGCGGGTGTGCAGGGTACGTTCACGATTTGGAAAAACAGATATCACTAAAGAAATAGAGAGGAAGTTTAGGACATCTGCCATGCGCCTGAAGCTGATATTTGTCCTTCTGCAGGGTGCAAATGCACCCGTTTTTGCACCCAGCAGGGTGCATCGTCCCCTGTATCATAGTTCACCAGATTAGCCAGCGAAGAGCCGTGAATCAGTGCGAATCACGGCTTTTTCTATTGCCCTCAGTAATGCTGGAAACCTAGTATTTCTAGATAGTGTCTACACGAGTTACGCAAGGACTCCTGCCCAAATGGCGATACATCGAACTTGAATTGCAGCAATGAACCCGTCGCTGGTTTTCGCGTACCTGGTTGCAACCCCGCGCCATCGCTTGAGAATCAGGAAAGCATTTTCGACCAAATGACGAATCCGATAGAGATACTCATCGTAAGTCCTCTTCTTCTTTCGGTTCTTCTTGGGAGGGATGACAACTTCCATCCCAGCGGCAACAGCGTGAGCAATGATTTCATTCGTGTCATAGCCGCGGTCTGCCATCATCATCATCATCGCCATTGGGAGCTGGTACTTCTTCGTCATCCATT
>CALNAU010000054.1 GCA_937874275.1 uncultured Clostridia bacterium
CTCTCACTTCGTTCCCGGGCGGCGGATGGCAAGGAAACCCTTGCTCCGCAAGGCCTTCCGCCCCACCGCGCATGTCGCTGGGGCGGATTTCAATCAGAGGGCTCCGCCCTCCGATACCTCCCTGATGATACTTCTTTGACAGTCTGGGCGGGCACATTGTGCCCGCCCAGTTGGTGTGCAGGGTACATGTTTATTTCAGGTGCCAGATGTTACGGTTATAGTCCTGGATGCTGCGGTCACTGGAGAACATGCCGCTCATGGCGGTGTTGGTGACGGCCATCCTGAGCCACTTGTCGCGGTTTTGATAATCCTCGTCCACGTGGCGGTGCGCCATGGAGTAGGAGCCGAAGTCCTTGAGCACAAAGTAGGGGTCGGCCATCGCGCCATGCCCGCCGAACAGCAGGTCGTGATACAGCGCCTGCAGCAGCGCCGGGTTATCCGGGAACAGCGTGCCGTCAATCATCTGGGTGAGGGCCTTGCGGATTTCGGCATTCTGCTCGTAGATGCTGATGGGCGCGTAGCCGCCCTCGCGGTACAGGTTGTTCACCGTATCCACCCGCATGCCGAAGATGTAGATGTTGCTGTCGCCCACCTGCTCGGAAATCTCCACATTGGCGCCATCCAGCGTGCCCATGGTGACGGCGCCGTTCATCATCAGCTTCATGTTGCCGGTGCCGCTGGCCTCCTTGCCGGCGGTGGACAGCTGCTCGGACAGCTCGGCCGCGGGGATAAGCACCTCGGCGGCGGACACATTGTAGTTTTCGATGAACAGGATGCTCAGCATCTCCTTCGCGCGGGGCGAGCGGTCAATCAGGCGGCTGAGGGCCAGGATATAGCGGATAATCATCTTGGCCTTCATGTAGCCGGGGCTGGACTTGGCGCCGAAGATGAACACGCGCGGCGTCATGGTGTAGCTGGGGTCATCCATGATGCGGTTGTACAGCACGTGGATGTGCAGGGCGTTGAGCATCTGGCGCTTGTACTCGTGCAGGCGCTTGATCTGCACGTCAAACATGGCGTCGGTATTCACCTTGATGCCCTGGCGCTGCATGATCCATTTTGCGAAGCGCTCTTTGTTGGCGTCCTTCACCTTGGCAAATGCCTGCCGGAAGGCCTTGTCGTCCCGCAGCGGCAGCAGCTTGTCCAGCTGCTGGGTATCATGCTGCCACTCGGTACCGATGCTTTGGTTGATCAGCTCGGTCAGCGCCGGGTTGCAGGCCATCAGCCAGCGGCGGTGGGTGATGCCGTTGGTGACATAGCCGAACTTGTCGGGCGTCAGGCGGTAGTAGTCGCGGAAGGTATCCTTTTTGAGGATATCGCCGTGCAGGCGGCTGACGCCGTTGACCGAGTAGCTCCACGCCACACACAGGTTGGCCATGTGCACCTGGTCGTTGGCCAAAATGGCCATGTGGCCAATGCGGTCCCAATCGCCGGGGAACTTGTTCCACAGCATGTCGCACAGCCGGCGGTTCATCTCTTCCAATATCATGTAGATGCGCGGCAGCTGGCGGCGCACCAGGTCCTGTGGCCAGCGCTCCAGCGCCTCCTGCATGACGGTGTGATTGGTGTAGGCCATGCAGCGCATGGTGATGGCCTGCGCCTCATCCCAGCCCAGCAGCTCCTGATCCATCAGCAGGCGCATGAGCTCAGGAATGGCAAAGCCGGGGTGTGTGTCGTTGATGTGAAAGACCACCTTCTCCGGCAGCAGCGCCCAGTCGTTGCCCCAGCGGCGCTTGAAGTCGCGCAGCGCGTGCTGCAGGGTGGCGCTGGCCAGGAAGTAGTGCTGGCTCAGCCGCAGGGTCTTGCCCTCGTAGTGGTTGTCCTCGGGGTACAGCACCTTGGAGATGACGGTCGCCAAGTCCTGTTCCAGCGTAGCGTTTCGGTAGTCGCCGTTGGAGAAAGCGCTGAAATCCATCGCCGCCTTGCTGCGGGCGCGCCACATGCGCAGGCTGTTGACGGTGCTGGCCTCATGGCCCACCACGGGCATGTCGTAGGGCACAGCTTCCACCGTGCGGCCGCCCTCCAGGCCGAAGATGGTGCGGCCCTCAAACTCCCGGGCCACCACCTTGCCCTCAAACTGGATGTCCACCGCGTCCTCGGCGGCGGGCATTTCCCACACGTTGCCGTTAATCAGCCAGTCGTCGGGCAGCTCTACCTGCTGGCCGCCGGTCAGCTTCTGGCGGAACAGGCCGTACTCATATCGGATGGTGCAGCCCATTGCCGGCAGGTCCAGCGTGGCCAGGCTGTCCAGAAAACAGGCGGCCAGGCGGCCCAGGCCGCCGTTGCCCAGGCCGGGCTCGGGCTCCTCCCCGGTGATGTCCCGCCAGTTGATGCCCAGCTCTTGCAGCGCCTGGGTGTATACCTGGGTGCTGCACAGGTTGAGCACATTGGTGTACAGGCTGCGGCCGGTCAAAAACTCAATGCTGAGGTAGTACAGGCGTTTGCCTTGATAATCCTTATCCTTTTCGCGGTACTCCACCCATTTTTTCATGATCTGGTCGCGCACGGTGGAGGCGACGGCGTTGTAAATCTGCTGCGGGCTGGCATCTTCCAGCGTTCTGCCGTTGTAGCGCTGCAATTTGCCCAAGATGGATAGCTTGATGGATTCCTTATCAAAAGAGGTGGTTGGCATCATGTTCCTCCTGTAGGTGGTGCTCTTTGGTTCGCGGTGGATTATAGCATACGGGGGATGAGCGGCGCAAACCGCCCCTGTTTACAGCATGGTGACACGCCGCACGCCCAAGGGCGAGGGCAGTGCCTTCTAAGGGATATGACCGGATTAACGGTCCAGGTTGTAGTGCACGTAACACAGGCCGTCGGTCTCTTCCACCAGCTGGAAGCCGGCGGCCTGATAGTATGCCCTGGTGTTGGGCGCGTCATGGGTGATGAGCACCGTCTGGCGGATGTCGCGCCAACGCGTCAGCGCCGCCTTCAGCAGGTGCAGGCCGATGCCCCGGCGCTGGTAGGATTCCCGCACCAATATATCCTGTATATAAAGGATGGAACACCCGTCGCCCACGCAGCGGATGATGCCGACCAACTGCCCATCATCCCAGGCGCTCATGTGCCACAGGGAGCCGGCCAGCATGCGCGCCATTTTGTTCGGGTGGTCGGTATAGCCGGTCCAGCCGCCGTCTGTGTACAAGGCAGTCAGCGCGTCCACATCGATGGGCGCGTTCTCTCGGTATTCGATATTCATGTAGTAACCTCCGTCCGTTTGTTGATGTTTCGGGGAGGTTAGTTCCGCAAGCGCATCATGGTTTCTCCTTTATTCTTGTCCGTGATCGGCCACAGCATAGCATCGGGCAACCATCCCGTCAAACGCTGTCCTTTGGCCTTCGCCTATGTTAAAATAAGCGTGGGAGGATGCATATGATAGACATCTGGTGCGCGAGGCCGCACAGGCTGTGGGCCCCCATGGTGCGGGAGGTTGGCGCCGCCTATCAGGCGGGCGGCCGGGTCACGCTGTTGGTGCCCGAGCAGTATACCCTGCAGGCGGAGCGTGACTTGATGAACGACTTGCGCCTGCCGGGCTTTTTCCGGCTGGAGGTGCTGTCGCCGTCAAGGCTATCCTACCGGGTGTTTGAAGCCTGTGGCGCGGATGAGCGCGTCCGCATCGATGAGCGGGGCAAGGCGGTGACGCTGGCCCGCGCGTTGCAGCGTACGGGCAAGCAGTTGTCCTTCTACAAGGGGGCGCTGGAGCGGCCCGGTTTCATCAAGTGCATGGGGGATTTGCTGGCCACCGTCAAAACCTTGGGCCTCACCCCGGATAGGCTGATGGCCGCGCAGCAGCAGGCTGGCGATGGCCCGCTGAGCAGCAAGCTGACCGATGCCGGGCACATATTGGCCGCCTATGAGGCGCTGATGGCCGGCCGCTTTGCCGACCAGCAGGACATTCACCGCGAGATGCTGTCGCGCCTGGGCGAGGGCGGCATGTTCCGGGGCAGCCACGTGTTTGTGTACGGGTTTGACGTGCTCACCGAGGACATGGTGCTGACGCTGGCGGCCATCGGCGAACAGGCCGAGCGGCTGCTGGTGACGCTGGTGAGCGATAAGGCGCAGGCCGAGGATGGCGATGCCTTTGAGCCGGTGCGCCGCAGCGCCCTGGGGCTGATGGAGACGTTGAAGGCGCGCGGCCTGCCGCATACATTCCGCTGGCTGCCCGAGCAGGCGCTGGACGCGCCGGCGGAAATACGCCATCTGGAAAAGTACCTGCTGGGCATCAGCGAGCCGCCCCTTAAGGGCATACCCCAGGCGATTCGGGTGTATGCCGCGCCCACCCCCCATCAGGAGGTGCAGCATGCCGCGCGGCAAATATTGCTGGCCATCCGCCGGGGCATCCTGCCGGGGGATATTGTGGTGCTGTGCGGCAGCCTTCCGCTGTATCAGGGGTTGATAACATCCGGCTTTGACAGCTGGGGCATCCCCTGCTATGTGGCGGACAAGCAGCCGCTCACCGCCCACCGCATGGTGCGCTGCCTGCTGGCTGCGCTGCGCTGCGCGGCCGATGGCTGGCGCACCGAGGACGCGCTGGACCTGATCAAAAGCGGCTTCACCGGCCTCACCCGTCAGGAGGGCTGGGTGCTGGAGAAGTACGCCCTGCAATACGGCATCCGCGGGCGCAAATGGCTGGCCCCCTTTGCCCGCGGCGGCGAGGAGGAACGCGCCCTGGCAGAGCCGATGCGCCAGCGGCTGGTGGAGCCTGTGGAGGCATTGCATCAGGCGCTGGTGGACGCGCAGACCACCGCCCAATCGTTGGACGCGGCGTTGCATTACCTGGAGGCCATTCAGGTCAGGGAGCAGGCGCAGCTGTTGGACGAGGCGCTGATGCAGCAAGGCCTGTACAAGCAGGCCGCCCAGCTGCGTCAGGTGTGGGACCAGGTGGCCGAGGTGTTCGCCCAGATGGGCGCCCTGATGGATGAGGACCGCATCCCGCTGACCCGCTTTGCAACCTGGCTGGAGGCCGGACTGGCCGAGCAGGAGATATCCGGCCTGCCGCCCGATGGCGGGCATGTACAGGTAGGCCAGCTGGGCAACCTGCTGCCCCATAGGCCGCGGGTGGTGCTGGTCATCGGGCTCAACGACGGCGTACTCAGCGCGCCCGATGACAAGCTGCTCACGCCCCAGGAAACCCAGGCCGCGGAGGAGCTGTACGGCGCACACTTTGGCCTGGACGCGCACAGCCGCGAACAGTTGGCTGCGCTGGACTTGCTCAAGGCGCTGTCCGCCCCACGGGAGGCATTGTACCTGAGCTACGCCCTGGCCAATGAGGAGGGCGGCGCCATGCATCCGCTGCCCCAGCTGCGCGCGCTGTCGCGGCTGTTTCCCCTATTGGTGGAAGAGGGGGGCGCTTTGGCCGGCCGCGCGGGCGATCCTGCAGCCTTGCCCTTGGCCCCCGGACCCGCGCTGGAGGCGCTGGCCTACCGCCTGCGCGATGGGGAGATGGAGCCGCTGTGGGCTGAGGCGTGGGACTGGATGAGCGCGGATGCGGCATGGCAGGACAAGGCGCGGGCATTGGCTGCCAGCGCCAACGGCATCACGCCCCAGGCGGGCATCGGCCCGCAGGGCGAGGGCGGCTTGTTTGACACGCGCAGCGCGTCGGTATCCCGGTTGGAGCAGTTTGCCGCCTGCCCCTTCCAGCACTTTGTGGCGCATGGGCTGCGTCCGCAGCAGCGCGAGGAGTGGCAGGTGGAGCCGGTGGATACCGGCAGCTTCTATCACGAGGCGATGGACCGCTTTACCCGCCTGGCGGCGCAGCACCCCGAGTGGCCGCAGATGGCGCGCGAGGATGCCGAAGCCCTGATGACCCAGGCGGTGGAGCCCATCACCCGCCAATGGGCCGAAAAACCCTTCCACGATACGGCTAGGCTGCGCAAGGTATCCCAGGGCTATGTGCAGGTGGCGCGCCGCATGGCGTGGACGATGACCCAGGGTGCCCAGGCCAGCCGCTTCCGCCCCGAGGGGGCCGAGCTGCGCTTTGGCCAGGGCGGGCATCTGCCGCCTATACTGCTTCAACTGGCGGATGGCTCGCTGGTGGAGCTGCATGGCGTCATCGACCGGCTGGACCGCTATACCGGGCAGGAGGGCGACTACCTGCGCGTGGTGGACTACAAATCAGGCGGCATGCGGCTGATGCCCGAAAAGCTGTTCACCGGCGCCCAGATGCAGCTGATGATTTACCTGCACGCGGCGCTGGACGCCTTCCGCGGCAGTGAGCCCGCGGGCGCCTTCTATCAGCGGTTGGATGACCCGCTGGCCGACACGCAGGACCCGCAGCAGGCGCAGGCCGAGGTGCTCAAGGCGCTGCGCCTGAGTGGCCTGGTGCTTAAGGATGTGCAGGTGGTATCGCTGATGGATGGGGCCGAGGGCCGCACGCTGGGTCAGATGTTTACCAAGGAGGGCAACCCCGGCAAGGGCAAACCCCTGCTGACCGGGGAGGAGATGCGCACCTTGGCCGCCCACGCCAAGCAGCGGGCAGCCGAATTTTCCGGCCGCATCCGCCAGGGGGAAATCACCCGAGCGCCCGCTGTATATGCCGATGGCGCCAAGGCCTGCGACTACTGCCGGTACCAGGGCATCTGCCGCATGGACTGGCAGGACCGCCCGCGCGCCCGCCGCATCCCGCGCATGACGCTGGAGGAGTTGATGGCCCGATTGGCAACCGATGCTACCATTGACAAGGCATGAGGTGATTGGTACCATGAACGCATACTTTATACAACCATCAAGGAGGAATACCATGAAAAAAATTCTGGCTCTGGCTCTGGTCCTCGCGCTGGCCCTGGGCGTCGCCCCCGTGCTGGCCGAAAAACCCGCTGAGGTAAAGATCGGCATCCTGGCCCCCGCCGTCACCCATGGTTGGGTGGCCGCCGTGGCCTACAACGCGGAACAGCGCGCCAAGGAGCTGGGGGTGGACTACAAGGTCGCCACCAGCGCCAACGCCGAAGAAATGACCACCCAACTGGCCGACCTGCTCACCTGGGGTGCTACCGCCATCGTCGCCTTCCCGCAGTGGAGCGGCATGGAAGATCCCATCAAGGAAGCGCTGGACAAGGGCGTGGTCGTGGTTAACTTTGACATCGACATCGCGGTGGACGGCGTGTACAAGGTTACCGGCGACAACTACGACATGGGCGTCCAGGGCGCCAAGTACATCGTGGACAAGGTGGGCGACAAGGCCACCGTCGTGATGCTCGAGGTGCCCACCGCGGGCTCCGTCAACGATCTGCGCAAGGCCGGTTTCGAAGACACCATCAAGGAAATCGCCCCCGAGCTGAATGTGCTGTCCTTCGCCACCAAGTTCACCCGTGAAGACGGCCTGAAGGACATGGCGGACATCCTCATCGCCAATCCCGAGATTGACGCCGTGTACTCCATGGACGACGAAACCTCCATCGGCGCCCTGCAGGCGATTGCCGAGGCCAAGCGCACCGACATCAAGGTCATCACCGGCGGCGGCGGTATGCAGGAATACTTCAAGATGATGCCTGAGAACGAGGAAATCTGGATTCAGTCCGCTACCTACAGCCCGGCGATGGTCAAGCACGCCGTGGATATGGCGATTTCGCTGCTCAAGGGCGAAACCGTGGAATCCCCCATGGTCATCTCCACCACCATCGTGGACCGCGACAACTACACCGAGTTCATGGACGAGGGGTCTCC